>JBDSBS010000207.1:0-9066 GCA_039921435.1 Planctomycetota bacterium
CGGTGTCGAAGTCGGTGCCGAACACATACGTGCCGTCGAGCAGCTTGCGGTCCGCGGTCGTGACGGCCGGCACGAGCGCGTTCTTCTGGAAGATCGTGCGCCGGATGAAGAACGTGTAGACGCGGCAGTACGTGCCAAAGGCCTCGCCGCCGGCCTCCGGGTGGTCGCCGCCGAACCGGGCTGGCCACAGCCGCTGCTTCTTCTTCTCGCGTTCCTTGACCGTCAGGTGTGCGCCGAAGCAGATGCGCAGGCTCTTGCCTTCGATGCCGGTGCCGTCTTCGTTGCGGCCGTACTTGGTCCCTGTGATCGAGATCACGCGCGCCATGATCTCCTCTTTGACGAGGTGGTCGACCAGCGGGTCTTTGCCCTTCGTCGACAGGCCGAGTTGGACGAGGTCGTCGTCGGCCGTCGCAAAGCCAGCGTCGTCGGCCCACATGCAGAGCACCCATTGCGCACCTTCTTCGAACGCGAACTTGCGCGTGCGCCAGGCGCCGAAGTAGGCCCCGACCTTCGTCTGTGGAGTCTGCGGGCTGGCGGTGGTGGCCGTCGGATCGATCGGTTTCGGCAGCGGCACGACGACGGGCACGTAGGGTTGCACATCGCCGTCCGCCACCGACCACACGGCGAGTGGCGGCACGAAGCCATCGACGCCCTTGTCGAATGTGAGTTGGCCGCGCAGTCCTTCGATGGTCGTCTTGGCCAGTGCGCTCTGCACGGCTGCGAGTTCGCGGCTGTCGGCAGCGTCGATCGCGCGCGCCAGTGCCGTCACCCCGTCGTAGGCCTCGGCGGCGCCAAAGCCCGGCGTGCCGAAGTCGCGTTCGTAGTCGACGCGAAACGGCGTGCTGCCCGCGATGGTGCCCGGCGACTGCCCTGACACGACGAACAGAGAACGCCCCAGCTTGCGCACAGGTTCGCCGTAAGCGCGCGGCGTCAGCACGACGAGCACGGAGTTGTCCGCCAACTCCTGGCTCAAGAACTTGGCCACCGCATCGGGCTCCGCGTCGATCAACAGCAGCTGCGGCCGTTCCTTCTCGAACTGCTTCTGGATCGTCTTGCTCGACGCGCTGATGTCGAGTTCCCACACGATGCTCGCCGGAGCGGTCAGGCCATCCTTGGCGAGCATCTTGCCGAACTCGCGCGCTTGCTTGCTCGCATCGCGCACGAAGCCGACTTGCTCCATGCAGAACGTGTGCTCGAGCAGCGCGTCGAACACCTTGGCGATGGCGGTCGGCTGCTGCGGCTCGAACGTCACGCAGGGCAGCTTGCCGAGCGTCGCCTTGCGCGCGGCTGCGGCTCGAGACGGGTCCGGCGGTGCCACGATCGCCGAGACGCCAGCGGTCTGCAGGCGCGCGACGGCAGCAGAGACGTCGGCTGGGGTCGTCGCCGCTTCGATCACCAGTTCGATCTTGGCGCCGTCGACGCCGCCCTTCTTGTTGCAGGCTTCGACGGCGAGGTGCGCTGCGCGCACGAACGGCAGGTCGGCGGAGCCCGGCTGATCGACGGCAAGCACGCCCAGGCGCAGCGGTTCTTGCGGCAGCAGGAAGCTGGTCGTGGCCAGCAGCAGCAACGGGATCATCGCGTTCTTCCTTCGGTTGGGGGGCGGCGGAGCGGGCACCGGCGACGGCACAAACCAGAAGCTCGCCTGATGCGCCGCCCGCGCACCATGCAAGACATCAGTTGTGATCAGTGCTTCTTGGGCGTCTGGAAGATGTGCACGGCCATGTTGTGCACCGCTTCGGCCGCTTCCATCATCGCTTCGGGCAGCGTCGGGTGCGCGTGGATCGTCGACGCCATGTCCGACACCGTGGCTCCCATCTCGATCGCCAGCGCGGCCTCGGCGACCAGCTCGGTCACTTCGGGGCCGATCATGTGCACACCGAGCAGCTTGTCGGTCTTCTTGTCGCCGATCACCTTTATCCAGCCCTCGGTTTCGTTGAGCGACATGGCCCGGCCCGAGGCGCCGAACGGGAACTTGCCCTCGACTGGCTCGAACCCGGCCTTCTTGGCCTCCTCGAGCGTCAGGCCGACCGAGGCGATCTCGGGGTCGGTGAAGATCACCGCCGGGATGCAAGCCGGGTCGTACGCAGCGCCCTTGTCGCCGGCGATCGCCGCGGCTGCGACGAGCCCTTCGTGCGAACCCTTGTGCGCGAGCATCGGTTGGCCCGAGACGTCGCCGATCGCGTAGATGCCGGCCACGTTCGTCATGCGTCGATGGTCAACCGGCACGAAGCCGCGCTCGTCGACCACGACGCCGACCGCTTCGAGGCCGAGGCCTTTGCCATTCGGCTTGCGGCCGACGCACGAGAGCACGACGTCGCACGTGAACGTCTGCGGCTTGCCGTCGACTTCGGCCGCGACTTCGAGAAAGCCCTTGCCCTTCTTGAAGCCAGTCGCCTTGGTCTTGAGGTGCACCTCGATCTTCTTCTTCTTGAGCGAACGACCCATCTCCTTGCTGAGGTCGTCCTCCATGCCGGGCAGCACGCGGTCCATGAACTCGAGAACGCGCACCTCGGTGCCGAGCTTGTGGTAGACGAGGCCGAGTTCGAGGCCGATGTAGCCGCCGCCGATGACGACCATTCGCTTCGGCAGCTGCTTGGGCGCGAGGGCGTGCGTCGACGACCAGACGCTGTCGCCGTCGAACGCAAAGCCCGGGATCTCGATCGGGGTGCTGCCGACCGCGATGACGATGTTCTTGGCCTCGATGGACTTCTTGCCTTCCTTGCTGCTCACCTCGACTTTGCCCTCCGCGGTGACCTTGGCAAAGCCCATGAAGGTGTCGATCTTGTGGTTCTTGAGCAGGCCGGCCACGCCTGACGTCAGCTTGTTGACGATGCCGGCCTTCCACGCGACCAGGGCGCTCAGGTCGAGACCTTCGAACTTGGCCTTGATGCCCATCAGGTCCGCGTGCTGGATCTTGTCGACGAGCTTTGCCGCCGCGATCAGGGCCTTGCTAGGAATGCATCCGACGTTGAGGCAGACGCCACCAATGCTCTCCTTCTCGACGACAGCGGTCTTGAGGCCCAGTTGTGCACAGCGGATGGCGCAGACGTAGCCGGCAGGGCCGGCACCGATCACGAGGACGTCGTAGGTCATAGGGGGGCGAGAAGGATACGGAGGGTCGGGCGCCAGTCCAGACAAGCCCAGTCCAGACAAGCCCAGTCCAGAGAAGCTCAGTCCAGACAAGCTCAGTCCAGACAAGCTCAGTCCCGCAGTCGCGCATGGCCAGTCCAGCTGTAGGGGAGGCGGCTGCGATTCGGGGTCGGCAAGCGGAGGACCGCGTTCCGCTGTATTCCTGCAAGGGTGCGCGAGCCCGCGGGAGTGTGCGGATCACGAATTGTCGTCACGCGACCGGGCACTGCTCCGCCTTCTCTTGCATGACCGCCGATCCGACCACACATGCCAACCTGCCCGGCCAGCTCGGTTGGGTTCGGCGGCTGGCTCTGTCGCTCGCCCGCGATCCCGAGGCTGCGGCCGACCTCACCCAAGACGTCGCGCGCGAATGGGTGGAGCGGCGGCCCGCGTGGGCGGAGCACGGCACCGGGTTGCGGCGATGGTTGGTGCGAGCGACGCGCTCGCGCGCGGTCGACCACGCGCGAGCAGAACGGGCCCGCCGCAGCCGCGAGCTCGCCGTGCAGATGCAGATGCAGATGCCGCTGGCGCGGGGGGCGCCGACGGCTGACGAACCACCGCACGCAGTGCTCGAACGGCTCGAGCGGCAGCGGCTGGTTGCGGCTGCCGTGCATGCGCTGCCCGAGCCCTATCGAACCACGATCCTGCATCGCTACCTCGACGAAATGCCGACCGCGCTCGTCGCGCAGCGTTTGGGCGTGCCCGAGACGACGGTGCGCAAGCGCATCGAACGTGGGCTAGAGCTGCTGCGCGCGCGACTCGATCGCGAGTTTGGCACGGGTTTGCGGATTTGGGCGCTGGCCCTGCTCGATCCGCTTTCGCGACAGTCGTTCGAGGCGCGTATGGCCGGCGGGTTGGTGACGACTGCGGTCCAAGGAGTCGCTCTCATGGGTGGTAAGAAGATCGTGTTGCTGGCGGCGCCTCTCGTGGTTGCCTCGATGGTCTGGTGGTGGATGGCGGCGAACGGGAGCACGGCCGACATCGAAGTCGGTGGCCGCGGTGTCGTCGTGCCCGAGAGCGTCGCGCTGGCGCGCGAGCCCGTGCTGCAGCCTCGGCGAGTCGACGTTTCGACAACGTCGACCGCGCCAGCAGCGACCTCTCGCGCTGCCGCCGCGCCGTGGATTCGGGGGTTCGTGTTCACCGACGAAGAACATCGTGCGCCCTCGGACTTGGTGATCGCCGTCGATCGCGCGCATTCGCTCGAGGATACGCCGGTCCCGCAGTTCGCCGTCGCGGCCGGCACGTGGTCGCTCGAACTCGGGTCGCCCGAGCTCGGACAGGAAGAAGCTCTCAGGCTGTGGGTCACCAGCGCCTCGACGGTGCCTGCGCAGATTCCCGTGCCGAAGCAGCTGCTGCGCGATGGCGGCGTCTTCGATCTCCATCTCCTCAGCGGCCGTTCGTTGACGCTGCTGTTCCTCGACGAAGTGACCCGGACTCCGCTAGCCGAGCTCGAGTTCGAGTTGTCGAAGGCGATCGAAACGCAGCGCGGCGGCGGCCGCGTGACGACCCGGTCCGCGCAAGTTCTTTGCCGCACCGACCAAGAGGGCAAGGCGGTTGTGCGCGGCGTGCCAGAGGCCGGGGCAGTGAGTGTCACGACCGACCTCGAACAGCGTGAGCGCAGCATGGTGATCCGCAATGGCCCGGCTGCGGGTGCAGGCGCCATCGCGCTACCGGGTTTGGCTCGAACGTGGGAAGGACCGCGAGCCGATCGCCGTGCCGGTGCTCGTCGAGTTCGAGCATGCGGGCGCGCATGCGCCGATCGTGTTCGAACCCGTGAATCGCACGATGGTGCGTGTGCACTTCTCGAACGTGCCGACCGCGGGCGCGCTCGAACTGCTGGTGTCCAGTGCGGAGGAACAGGCTCGTTCCCACGCTGTCGCTTGCGCTGGCAAGGACGTCACGGTGGAGGTGACGGTATCCGGCGGCGAACAGCTCCGGCTCGCGCTGCGTGACGCTGGCGAACCCCACGGCAAGTCCGCGTGGCATCGAGAGCTCGTTGTGGATCTGGCCCAGCCCACGCTGCGCGTCGACCTCGCGGGCAGTCGGCGCTCGGTGAACATTGCCAGCGACGTCAGCGGCATGTACGGCGACGGTGCCTTGTCCCTGCTCGCCTGTCGCAACGGCGAAGTGTCGACAGACGAACGTATCGTAGGGCTGTGCAGCGACGGGCGCGGCGCAACGAAGGTGCACGTTCCGGCGGGGCGCTGGCTGTACGCATACTCGGGCGGCAGCGCGCCTGTCGTCTGGGGTGTCGTCGATGTGGCAGCCGTGGACAAGGGCGAATTGTCGTTGCGACCGCGCTTGCACCTCGTGCCCCCGCACGAGCTGCGACCTTCGGTGCGGTTCGACGAGATCGAAGGTGTGTCCCTTCGCTCGCTGCCCGAACGCTTGCGCATCTGGCAGCCACCGCCTGGCGACGCATCTGTGGCCATCCCGATCGACCGGTCTACGTTCGCGCCGGGTCGGCTCGGTGAATGCACCGCATCAACACGGCAGGGCTCCCTGGCACTGATAGCCCGCGGTTGTCAACGCCGTCGCTGCGGCATCGAAGTGCACAGCCGAGATCAGCAAGTAGTCGGTGTCGTAAGTCGAGATCGCGAACACCGGGACCTTCGCTGCGGCGAGCGCTCCGCACAGCGACGCCAGCAGGCCGATCGTCGTCATCGGCACGACGCCGACGATGCCAAACGCGATCTTGTCCCGCTCGTGCTGCACCGAGCTGGGCACGGGTTCTTGCGCGCAGACGATCGAGAGCTCGTTCCTCGTGCGGCTGATGTTGACGAAGGTGCCGCGTGCCCACGGCGGCACGGTGGCCGTTGGGTCGAGACGCGCGATGGCGAGGCGTTCGCCGTGCACGGCCAGCACGAAGGGCAACGACATCTCGGCGATTGGATCACGCGGTCACCGAAAAGAGAAAAGGCACGCTGGCCGAATCGGCGCGGGCCATGCCGAGCATCAGCGCGTGAAGGCAATCAGGAAGGTGCTTCGCCGTGCGACCTGGTCATCGGCTTCACGTTCCACGCCCAGTGCCTCGTGTTGTACGCGCCCACGGGGGTTGCGGTTTCGAACGGGCTCACGGCGGTCGTCGGCGTCTGAACGGGTTTCTTTCACCCGCATGAGCTAGTCGAGAAAGAGCCAAGGGGATCATTGCGGGCCGGGATCGCACAGCACGGCGCCCGGGAGGCACGGCTCGATCCCGCGTGGGCGTCGGCATTCGTTCACTCGCCGATGCCGTCGCGCTCCAGTTCCGCTGCCGCTGCAACATCGGCCACCGTGCCCGGCGGGTGTACGTAGAACCCCGGATCGTCGAAGCTCGCGAGAACATCGCGCACCTTGAGCGTCGTCACCATGCCGCCCATCGTGATGTAGCCGAAGCCGCCCATGCCGCCCTGCATCGGCACACTGTTCTTCGGCAGCGTGTCGTCTTCTGCCATCGGATCGCGCTGCACTTCCTGGCCCATCTCGACGAACGCGGGCATCACCTTGGCGAGCTTCTCGTCGAACATGCTCGGATCGACGCCGACTAGGTTCGGAATGCCGTGCCCCATCTGCGTCATGACGTGGTGCGTCATGTGGCAGTGCATCGCCCAGTCGCCCGGTGCGTCGGCGATGAACTCGACTGTGCGCGTCGAGCCAGTGGCGACGAGCACGGTGGTTTCCGGCCAGCGCGCGGGAGCTGGCACCTGACCGCCGTCGGTTTCGATGACCTGGAACGAGTGGCCGTGCAGGTGGATCGGGTGGTGGTCCATCGCACTGAGGTTGCCGATGCGGATGCGCACGCGCTGGCCGGTCTTGACCACCATCGGCGCCGTCGCTGGAAACACCTTGCCGTTGAACGTGAGCACGTTGAAGTCCGCCATCTCGTTCGGGTCGGGCCGTTGTGCGCCGACGGGCAGCGACCACTCGCTGAGCATGTAGACGAAGTCGCGGTCGGGCAGCGGTTCAGTCGGCGAACGGGGATGCACGACGATCATGCCCATGAGCCCCATTGCCATCTGCACCATCTCATCGTGGTGGCTGTGGTACATGAACGTGCCGTGTTGCCGCAGCGTGAACTCGTAACGGAACGTCTCGCCGGGCTCGATCGAGCGCTGCGTCAGGCCGCCGACGCCGTCCATGCCGTTGGGCACATAGAGACCGTGCCAGTGCACGGTAGTGGGCGCGTCGATCTTGTTGGTGACGTAGATGCGCACGCGGTCGCCTTCGACGGCTTCGATGGTCGGTCCGTGCACGCGGCCGTTGTAGCCCCAGCAGTTGCCTTCGAGGCCCGGTGCAAACTCGTGCCGCACGGGTTCGACGATGAGCCAGAAGACCTTGACGCCGTCAACGATGCGGAACGGCAAGCTCGCGCCGTTCGGGGTAACGACTGGACGGTAGTCGACGTGGGGTCGACCCGGTGGTTGGGGCGGTGCTCCAGGCGGCAGCGTCGCCTGCTCGGCGGCGCGCAGGGCGAGGCTTGTGCCGAGCCCGGCAGCAGCCGAGCGAAACAAGAACTGTCGGCGGTCGTGGCTCATGTTCGTGTCGTGCCTGTGACTCAGTGTCCGGGTTTGCGGGAGTCCGCTGGGGCATACGAAGTACTCGGCTGCATCGGTTGCAGCGCGTCCGCGGGCAAACTGCCGGCAAGCAAGGTCTGTAGGTCGAGTCGAGCCAGGTGCGCAAGGCGCAGTGTCAGCACGTACTCGCGGCCGTCGGCGAGCTGCTGCTGCTTTTCGAGCAGCACGTCGAAGATGCCGATCTGCATCGCGTTGTAGTGCTGCAGCGTCGTGCGCACGACCTCGGCGCGCTGCGGCAGATGCACTTCACGCAGGAAGCGCGCCCGATCGGCGAGCTGGCGTGCGCGGTCGCGCAAGAGGCGCGCCGCCGAACGAACCCTGACGGCGAGCTGCACGTGCTCGTGCAGGCCTTGACGCAGACTGGCAGCGGCTTTCGCCTGACGACTGTCGCCGCCGTCGAAGACCGGCAGCTCGAGGGCCAGGTGTGGTCCGAGGCCCCAGTCGCCATCGGGCTCGCGCAGCGCGGTGAGTCCGGCTTCGCCGCTCGGGAACCAACCGCGCCACGATTCGATCTTCGCGTGTTGGGCCATGCCGTCGAGCCGCGCGCGCTGGGCCGCGAGTTCGAGCGACGCTGCGACGGCGCGCGCTTCGATGTCGTTGGTGTCGACCGACGCCAACACATCGTCGCTGAGGCCGCCTTCGATGGTCCACGCCGTGTGCGGACCCCAAAGGCCGAGCAGATCGTGCAGCGGTTCGTGCGCTTCGTGCGCCGCCTGTTCGGCTGCCGCGAGATCGAGGCGCATGCGCGTTTCGCCGATGCGTTCGCGAGCGAGCGCCTGGCTCGTCAGGTTGCCCGCTGCATGCAGCTCGACGGCGAGTTCGTGCGCGGCTTCGGCAGCGACGAGGGCCCGCTGGTGCAGTTCGACGAGCTGCTGTGCCGAACGCAGTTGCACGAATGCACGCCGCACGGAGAAGACCAGGTGCACGAGGTCGTCGGTGACGAGCAGGCGCGCCGCCGTGAACTCGTGTTCGGCGAGCCGTTCGCGTAGCGGCCGGTAGAACAGGTCGAGGAACGGCTGGGCCAGGCCGAGTTCGAGGTCTGTGCCGCCGCCGAACAAGAAGCGCGCGTCGCCGTCGAAGACCGGGTTGCGCAGGAGGCCCGCCTGCACGAGGTCGGCGCGCGCGATGCCGAGACGTTCGTAGGCGGCGCGCACGCTGTGGTTGTTGAGCAGCGCGATGTGCACGGCGGAGTCTTCGGTCAGCGGCGTTTGCAGCAGGTTCGCGACAACGTCATTGATCGTCGGGTCGAGGTCGCCGGCGGGTGTGTCGGGTAGCTTGGTGCGCAGGCGCTGGGCGAGGTCGTCGCGCATGTCCTGACGGTCGGCGCCAGGGTCGAGCGAAGCGCAGGCGGCGAGGGCGAGCACGAAGGCGGCGGCAGCGTGCG
>JBDSBS010000208.1:0-6527 GCA_039921435.1 Planctomycetota bacterium
TGATGTGGATCGGCGAGCAGATCACCGAGTACGGCGTTGGCAACGGGATCTCGCTCATCATCATGGCAGGCATCATCGCGAGCCTGTATCCATCGTTGGCGGTCTACTTCGAGTACGGTTTCGGTCGCCACGAGTGGCAGAACCTGCTGCTCTTCATCGGCGCATGGGGAGTTGCCGTGGTTGCCGTCGTCTACATGACGAAGGCCCAAAGACGCATCCCGATCCAGCAGGCCAAGCACACCCGCGGTCGCCGCGTCTACGGCGGTCAGCGCCACTTCCTGCCCTTCAAGGTGAATCAGGCGGGCGTCATGCCGATCATCTTCGGCTCTGCGCTGCTCGTGATTCCCACCATGATCGGCAAGGCGCTGGGCCTCACATGGCTCGAGGATGCGTTCGGCAACCAGCGTGGATTCTGGTTCGTCGGCGGCTTCTCAGCGCTGATCTTCTTCTTCGCCTTCTTCTGGACGTCCATGATGTTCCAGCCGAACGAGATCGCGAAGAACCTGCAAGAGGGTGGTTCGTTCATTCCCGGCATTCGACCGGGCAAGCCGACGGCGCAGTTCCTCGAGGCGACGATGGTCCGCATCACTCTGGCCGGGGCGACGTTCCTTGCTCTGATCGCAGTGTTCCCGTCGCTGCTCGGGGGCGCGAGGCACGGCTCGATGGACCAGGTGCTCATCTACTTCATGTCCGGCACCTCGATCCTGATCGTCGTGGGCGTCGCACTCGACCTCGTCGAGAAGATCAACGGCCTGCTCGTCATGCGCAACTATGAGGGCTTCCTCGAGGGCGGGCAGCAAACCGGTCAGGGCGCAGGCGCCGCCGGTGGTTGGGGTCGCCGCTCTACGTGATGGCCATGGTCGTGTCACTCAAGGCGCGCTGCGTGTTTCTCGGGGCTCCCGGGGCCGGCAAGGGCACGCAAGCCAAGAAGGTTGCGGCCGAAGCCGCGCTGGCGCACATCTCGACCGGCGACATGCTGCGTCACGAAGTGACTTCGGGCACTTCGCTTGGGAACCAGGCCAAGTCGTTCATGGACGCCGGCAAGCTCGTGCCCGACGACGTCATCATCCGAATGGTGCAGGCGCGAATTCAGCAGCCGGACGCCATGTCCGCCTGGATCCTCGACGGATTCCCTCGTACACTGCCGCAGGCAGAGGCCTTGGACAAGAGCTTGTCCGGGACGTCTGCGCTGTCCCACGTGATCTCCTTCGCCGTGCCTGAAGCCGTCCTGGTTGGACGTCTGTCGGGTCGCCGCACCTGCTCGAAGTGCGGCGCCATCTGGCACGTCGAGCACCAGCCGACCAAGAATGCCGGTGTTTGTGATCAATGCGGCGGCGAACTCACCCAGCGCTCCGACGATCGCCCCGAAGCGATTGGCAAGCGCCTCGAAGTGTATCGATTGCAGACGGCGCCTCTCTTGGCGTACTACCGCGATCGCAAAGTCCTACGGGAGATCGATGCCAATCGACCTCCCTCTATCGTTTACCAGGAGCTGCTCGAGCTGATGCAATGACAGTCATGCCATGACAACCGAGACGGAGCAATCCCCGCGCGAAGGACGCGGCTCGCCTGGCGTTCGCGCCACCGTGCTGACGAGCCTCCCGAACGGGATGTTCCGCCTGCAGATGTCGGAAGGTGGCGAAGTGGTGGCCCACGCAGCCAAAGATCTTCGGAAGGCGTTCACACGCCTCCTACCCGGGGATTCAGTGCTCGTCGAAGTGTCGCCGTTCGATCCGAACAAAGCCCGCATCTGCCGTCTGCTCGAGTCTGCCGCAGCAATATCAGCATCAGTCCCAGCGCCGCTCACAGCAACGCCCCCAGCACCAGTGTTAGCACGGTCCCATCAGGTTTCCCACGAACAGCGCCCAGAAGGCGGCGCGTCCACCCCAAAGCGAGAACTGTCGTGAAGGTCAGAGCAAGCGTTCGACGCATCTGCGAGCACTGTAAAGTCGTGAGACGCCGCGGCGTCGTGCGCATTCTGTGCAGCAATCCCCGTCACAAGCAGCGTCAAGGCAAGTAGCAGGAAGGTACGCAAACATGCCCCGTCTCCTAGGCGTCGACATCCCCAACGAAAAGCGCGTCGAGATCGCGTTGCAGTACATCTACGGCGTGGGTCCGGCAGTCACTCGCAAGGTCCTCAAAGAGCTGGCCATCGATCCCAGCGTCAGGGCCAAGGACCTCAAGGACGACGAGGTGGCGAACATCGCTGCCTACTTGGAGAAGAACTTCCCGGTCGAGGGTGCGCTGCGTCGCCAGACGATGCAAAACATCAGCCGGCTCAAGGAAATTTACTGCTATCGAGGACTGCGGCACCGCCGCGGTTTGCCAGTTCGAGGCCAGCGCACACGCAGCAACGCACGGGGTCGCAAGGGCCCGCGCAAGACAGTCGCCAACAAGAAGATCCTGAGGAAGTGACCCGATGAGCTCGCAGACCCCATCCGCCGACAAGAAGAAGGCGCGCGTCCGCAAGAACGTGGGCAAGGCCACGGCGCACGTGAAGGCCTCTTTCAACAACACCATCATCACGGTCGTCGATGCCGCGGGGCAGGTCCTCGCCTGGGACTCGGCCGGCACGATCGGCTACAAGGGCTCGCGAAAGAGCACGCCGTTCGCCGCACAGCGCGCGGCGGAGAAGGTGGCCGACAAGATCAAGAAGATGGGCGTGCACGAGCTCGAGGTGCTCGTGCGTGGTCCGGGTTCGGGTCGCGAGTCTGCGATTCGCGCCCTGTCGAATTCCGGCATCGAGGTGAAGTCCATCGAGGACATCACCCCACTGCCTCATAACGGCTGTCGCTCGCGCAAGCGCCGCCGCGTCTGATTCGCGAGTCGGATTCTCGACTCTTGGCTCGCGCCTCCTGAACGAACCGCTACCCGCCAGCCTCTGGCACGACGAAGTATTGGACTGAAATGGCCCGCAACAGCACGAACGTATGCAAGCTCTGCCGCCGCGAAGGCGTCAAGCTGTTCCTCAAGGGACAGCGATGCTTCTCGGAGAAGTGTGGTGTGAACCGGCGCAACTACCCGCCCGGTCAACACGTCCGCCCCAAGAAGGGCACCGACTACGGCAGTCAGCTGCGCGAGAAGCAGAAGTGCAAGCGCATCTATGGTGTGCTCGAACGCCAGTTCCAGCACTACTTCTCCATCGCGATGCGCCAGAAGGGCAACACCGGTGAGAACCTGTTGGTGCTCATGGAGCGGCGGCTCGACAACGTGGTGCTCAGTCTCGGCTTGGCCTTCTCGCGCTTCGACGCGCGGCAGATGGTCGCCCACGGCCATGTCTATGTGAACAAGAAGCGCGTCGACATCGCGGGCTATCTCGTCCGCCCCGGGGACGAGCTCGAAGTGCGCGGCGATGACAAGCTCAAGAAGAAGGCCGGCGACGCCGTCGACATGAACAAGGGCCGTCCGCTGCCGGGCTGGCTTGAAGCCGTGCCGACCGAGCTCAAGGGCCGCGTCATCCAGTTGCCCAAGCGCGAGGACGTCAGTTTCGAGATCAACGAGCAGCTCATCATCGAGCTGTGCTCGAAGTAGCACCTGAGTCATCAGGTCACTGGTCATCAGGTCACTGACTCATCACGTCACTAGATCATTTGGCTCCGAAGTAGCGAAACCGGTAGAGACAGGAAAAACTGCGATGCGTATCCGTTGGCGTAACTTCGAATTGCCTTCCCAAGTTCGGATGGAGCGGGAGACCGCGACATCACAGTTCGGCAAGTTCACGGTCGAGCCCTTCGAGAAGGGCTTTGGCGCGACCATCGGCAACGGCCTGCGGCGTGTGCTGCTGTCGTCGATCGAAGGCACCGCGGTGACGTGGGTCCGCATCGACGGGGTGGTGCACGAGTTCTCTTCGATCCCGGGTGTGCTTGAAGATGTCACCCAGATCGTGCTGAACATCAAGAAGCTGCGGGTCAAGCTGCATACGGATGCGCCGACGACACTGCGCATCGACGTCAACCAGAAGGGCGAGGTGCGCGCCGAGAACATCGAGGGCGACCACAACGTCGAGATCGCCAACCCGGACCTCAAGATCTGCACCTTGACCGAGGACGTGCGCTTCTTCTGCGAGATGCAGGTTCGCAAGGGGCGCGGTTACGTCACGGCCGAGGAGAACGTCACCGAGGACCAGGAGATCGGCACGATCCCGGTCGACTCGATCTTCAGCCCCGTGCACCGCGTGCGCTACTCAATCGAGAATACGCGCGTCGGTAAGTCGACGGACTACGACCGCCTCGTTCTGGACATCTGGACCGACGGCACAGTAACCCCCGAAATGGGCCTCGTCGAAGCCAGCAAGATCTACCGCAAGCACCTCAACCCGTTCGTCCAGTACTTCGAGATGAAGGAGGACCTGGCCGTCGAGGGCGGAGTGCTGGCGCCAGAAGGTGATGAAGGCGCACGCCGCCGCGAGATGACCGACCTGCTCAGCAAGAGCATCGACATGCTCGAACTGTCCGTGCGCGCGAAGAACTGCCTCGACAGCGAGAGCGTGACGACCATGCGCGACCTCGTGCAGTTGGCCGAGCCGGAACTCCTGAAGGTCAGGAACTTCGGCAAGACCTCCCTCAAAGAGGTCAAGAGCAAGCTGAGCGCGCTTGGATTGTCGCTCGGCATGAACATCGAGGAATACAAGTAAGCCGAGTCGATCGGTCGTTGGAGATCTGCAGCCATGATGCACAATATTGCCGGCAAGAGGATGGGACGGAACACGGCGCACCGCGCCGCCCTCCGCAAGAACTTCACCGTGTCGCTCATCACGCACGAGCGCGTCGTCACTTCGCTGTCCAAGGCCAAGGCGCTGCGTCCGTTCGTCGAGAAGATCATCACGTTGGCCCGCAGCGGCGACGCCAAGACCAAGCTGCACCGCATCCGGCGAGCGGTCTCGCTGCTGCAGGACAAGGACGCGGTCAAGAAACTGTTCGATGTGATCGGCCCGCGTTTCGCGAATCGGCCAGGCGGCTACACGCGTATCCTGCGCCTGCCCGACTACCGCATCGGGGACGGTGGCTCGAAGGTGATCTTCGAACTGGTGGAGAACGACGTGCTCGAGCGCAAGATCAAGGCTGCCGAGACGGCCGTCGCTGAAGAGCCGACCGAGGCAACAGCGGGGGCTGGCAGCTGATCACGCCCGCGTGAACGATATGTTGTCTGGCCCGAGCAGCATTGCCAGTTCGTCGAGCAGGTGTTCGCTGACACGCACGCCCTCGTCGCTGCGCACCCGGTAGCAGGTGCCGCCGTCGTCGACATCGAGGTGCAGGTGCTGCTGCCCGCGGTGCCGCTCGACGGTTTGGGCAATGCGGACGAGATTGCCTTCGGTGGCCAGGCCGTCGCGCAGGTGAAGGACCAGGCCGGCCACCTCGCGTCGAACGACCTCGGTGGCAGCTTCGACCTGATCCAGCAACAGCGCCTTCTCCTCGCTCTTGGCGTCCAGGCGCCCGGTGAGGAAGACGATCGAGTCGTCGACGATGCGATCCTTCATGTTCGCATAGGTCTTCGCGAAACAGGTGACCGCGACCTGTCCGTCGAGATCTTCGAGGTGAAAGCGCGCCATCTTCTGGCCGGCGTTGGGCCCGTTCTTGATCTGCCGTATCTCTACCGAACTGATCATGCCGGCGATGCGCACCGACGTTCCCGGCTCGACGCTGGCAAGTGACCGCGTGGTCTGCCCCGCGATGCGACGCAGGAACGCACCGCGCTTCTCGAACGGGTGGCCGGACAGGTAGAAGCCGAGCGACTCCTTCTCGCGCGTCAGGCGCTCGTGTTCGGGCCATTCCGCCGTGGCCTCGCCGCTCTTGGTCGGAGACGGACGGTCGAACGCAGCGAACAACAGCTTCTGGCCCCGACGCCGGTCCTCGCGCGCCGCGACCGACGAACGCAGCGCCGATTCGACGGCGGCGAAGTTGCCGGCGCGACTGCGGCCGAGGCTGTCGAAGGCGCCGGCCTGCGCCAGTGCCTCGAGAGCGGTCTTGTTGAGCAGGTTGCCATCGAGTCGTTCGCAGACGTCCTCGAGCGACGCAAAGTCTCCCTTCTGCTTGCGCTCCGCGGCGATGCCGTCCGCGACGCGGTTGCCGACGCCCTTGATGGCACCAAGCCCGAAGCGGATCGACTTGCCCTCGACACCAAAGTGCCGCTGCGAGCGATTGACGTCGGGCGGCAGGATCGGCATTCCCGACCGACGCGCCTCGTCGACGAACTCCTTGATCTTGTCGCTGTTGCTCGATTCGACCGTCAGGTTCGCAGCCGTGAACTCGACCTGGTAGTGGGCCTTCAGCCACGCCGTCTGGTAGGTGACGAGCGCATACGCCGTCGAGTGCGACTTGTTGAAGCCGTAGCCCGCGAAGTACTCCATCGTCTCGAACAGTTCCTTCGCGAACTTCTCGCCGTAGTTCTGCGCCTTGGCGCCAGCGATGAACTGGTCCTTGAACTTCGCCATCACCTCGGGCTTTTTCTTGCCCATCGCCTTGCGCAGGTTGTCGGCGTCGCTCATCGAGAAGCCGCCGATGAGGTTGGCGATCTGCATCACCTGTTCT
>JBDSBS010000209.1:0-2718 GCA_039921435.1 Planctomycetota bacterium
AGGTCAAGGAGTCGCTGGCCGGCTACCTGCAAGTGCGCTCCTTCGATGACGAAGGCAAGGTCGCCGACGAGGTGCGCAACTGGCAACGCGGTCGCTCGGTCGACCGCGTCGAGTGCACGTGGGAGCGCCTCATGTACCTCGCCGCGAAGCTGCGGCAGACGTTCTCGGTGCCCGGCATGTCGATGGAACAGACGATCGTCTTCCGCGACAAGGAACGCATGAAGCAGGCCGTCGAACGCGCCGGCCTGCGCGTGCCGCGCCACGGCCGTGCGCGCACCAAGCAGGAGGCCTGGGCCGCGGTCGAGCAGGTCGGGTTCCCGGCGATCATCAAGCCCATCGATGGCGCTGGCAGCAAGGACACGTTCCGCTGCGGCGACCGCGCCGAGTTCGAGCAGATGCTGCAGCGCACCGCGCACGTGCCCGAGATGTCGGTCGAGGAGTACATCGAAGGCGAAGAGTTGACCTACGACACGGTTTGCGCCGACGGCAACATCCTCTACGACAACGTCTCGCTCTACCGGCCCAAGCCCATGATCCTGGCGCAGAACGAGTGGATCTCGATGCAGAACATCGTGCTGCGCGACATCTACGCGGACCTGCCGCGCCCCGGTGTCGAACTCGGCCGAGACGTGTTGAAGGCACTCGGCTTCCAGACCGGCTTCACGCACATGGAGTGGTTCCGCACGCCGTCGGGCGAAGCGGTGTTCGGCGAGATCGGCGGGCGCCCTCCCGGCGCGCGGCTCGTGCACGCGATGAACTACTCGTGCGACATCGACCTGTTCTCTGGCTGGGCCGAGGCGGCGTGTTATGGGCGCCTGAGCCAGGACACGACCAAGAAGTACAACGCGTCGATGATCTTCAAGCGCGCGCAGGGGCAGGGCACGGTGCGCGCCTACGTCGGGCTCGCCGAGCTCATGAAGAAGTACGGCGAGCACGTGGCCACCATCGAACTGACGCCGATCGGTCAGCCGAAGCGAGACTGGCGCCAGGTCGTCGTCGGCGACGGTTGGATCGTCGTACGACATACGGACCTCGCCTTCACGCTCGAGATGTCGGAGCGCTTCGTCAACGACCTGCGCGTGGTTGCAGAATGAACCGCGGGCCGCGCTGCTACCGATGAACGTTCTTCGACACGCCGCCGCGCTCGCAGCGTTCGCTGTCGTGCTGTGGTCCTGCAGCAAGCCTGCACCCAGCGCCAGCGGATCAGGTGCGGCTGGGCAGAGCGCGCGCGGACCAGCCGGTCGCGACCAGGCTCCGCCGCAAGAAGTGCACCTGCACCTCGTCGCCATGGCACCGCACCCACGCACCGTACAGGTCACGGGCCAGCTCTCGGCGCAGGAAGAGCTCGTGCTCGGTATGCAGGTGGCCGGTCGGTTGCAGACCCTCGCGGTCGACGTTGGCGATGCCATCGCGGCGGACGCGGAGCTGGCGGCGCTCGACGTGCGCGACTTCGAACTCGAACGCGATCGGGCGGCGGCGGCTTTGGCGACGGCGCGCGCGAAACTCGGCAGCAGCGAAGCCGAGGACCTGAGTGGTCTCGACATCGAGGCGACGGCGCCCGTGCGTGAAGCGCAGGCGCTGCTGCAGGAGGCGCGCGTGCAGCGGGAACGCCTCGTCGAGCTCGTGCAGGAACGGTTGCGTCCACCGGCCGAACTCGAGACCGCCGACGCCGCATTGGCAGTCGCGCAGAGCCGTTTGCAGCGCGCGCGCGACGAGGTGCGCACGTGGTTCGCCGAGCTGCAGCAGCGCCGCGTCGAAGTCGCGCAAGCGGGCAAGCGCTTGGCTGACGCGCGCCTGCAAGCACCGTGGTCGGGCCGCGTCGCCGTGCGTCACGCGACCGCGGGCCAGTACCTCACGGTCGGCGCGCCCGTGGTCACCCTCGTGCGCATCGATCCGCTGCGGCTGCAGCTGCGCGTTCCCGAACGCCAGGCGGCCGCGGTTGCTGTCGGTCAGCTCGTCGAGTTCACGGTCGATGGCCGCGAGAACGAAATGCGCACCGGCCGCATCGTGCGCGCCGCCGCCGGTGTCGACCGCAGTGACCGCACCCGTCTCGTCGAAGCCGCGATCGAGAACGGCGACGGCGCGCTGCTGCCAGGCGGCTTCTGCCGAGCCAGCATCACAGTCGCGCCGGCCGAGCCCGTGCTCGTGGTGCCCAAGACCGCGGTCGCGACGTTCGCCGGTATCGACCGCGTCTTCACCGTCGCCGATGGCACGCCCGCGCGCGCCAAGAGCCAGATCGTGCAGCTCGGTCGCGACTTCGGCTCAGAGTGGGAAGTGACGCGCGGCCTCGAGGTCAGCACACAGATTGCCGTGGACGCCGCGGGCCTCCTGCACGACACCGCCGTCGTCGTGGCGCGGTAGCACAAGGAGCCACCATGCAGAAGCTCGCCGAAACCTGCATCCAGCGCCCGGTGTTTGCGACCATGCTGGTGCTCGCCATGGTGACCGCCGGCGCCGTTGGCTTCGCGCACCTGTCCGTCGATCGCTACCCGGCCGTCGACCTGCCGAGCGTCACGGTGCGCACGCAGCTGCCCGGCGGTTCGCCCGAAGAGGTCGAGGTCAGCGTCAGCTACCCGATCGAGGAAGCGGTCAACACCGTCGAGGGCATCAGCGAACTGCGTTCGATCTCGGGCGCTAGCACTTCGCTCGTGCTCGCCACGTTCGAGCTCGACCGCGACATCGACCTCGCCGCGCAGGACGTGCGCGACCGCGTCGCGC
>JBDSBS010000210.1:0-9312 GCA_039921435.1 Planctomycetota bacterium
TTGTAGAGGCGAACGGCGGCAACGGAGTCGGTGCGCCCGCCGAGCAGCCTACGTGCTGACCCGGTTGCGTCCGGCAGCCTTCGCCCGGTAGAGCGCTTCGTCGGCCTGACGCGTCAACTGTTCGGCCAACTGACCGTCGTCGGGAAAGACGGCGACGCCAATCGAGATCGTCGGTGTCGCCACCGCGGTGCCGCGTGTGATCGGTTCGCTTTCGACCGCCGCGCGCATCTTCTCGCCCAACTCGAGGGACTTCTCGCGGTCACAATCGGGCACGAACGCCGAGAACTCGTCGCCGCCAAACCGGCTGACGGTGCCGCCCGCCGCGTGCACGATGGCGCCCAGTCGCTTGCCGACCGTGGCGATTGAGTGGGCGCCGAGCAGATGGCCGTGCGTGTCGTTGATGCGCTTCAAGCCGTCCATGTCCATCATGAACACGGCCATCGGGCGACGCTGACGGGCGCAGCGGATCAGGGACTCGACGAACCTCACCTGGAACACGCGCTGCACGGGCAGTCCCGTCAGGTCGTCGACGTTCATCAGGTGGTCGACTTGGCGATGGAACTCCTCCTCGAGCTCATCGTGGTAGCAGAACTTGAGCACGGTCTCGCCGACGTGTACTCGATCGCCGTCGCGCAGGGCGAGTGTCGTGACGCGCTGGCCGCCGACGATCGTGCCGTTGGTCGACGACAGGTCGACGACTTGCCACGTGTCGGGTTGTGGGCCGCGTTCGATGCGACAGTGCACGCTCGAGATCTGGGCGTCGCCGGGAACGACGAGGTCGGCGCGGTCGGCGCGGCGCCCGATCACGAGCGAGCTCTCGTTGAGCAGGTAGCGGCGGCCGACTTGTTCGCCGCGCAACACGACGAGCACCGGCAGTCGCGGCGGGACCGTGCTGCCCGGATCTTGGTTTGGCACGGAGAAGACCGTGCGGCTGAAATTGGTGTCACCGGAGTCGTGCATCGGAGGCCAAGTAGTGATGGGTCATCCTATCCCCGGACCGGGGCGGCGGCAGGGGTCCGTGAAACCAGGACCAAGAGGCTGATGGCGGCAGCACCCGCCCCGGCGAAGCAGAGCAGGGCCTTGCCGTAGTCGCCGAAGATCACGGCGCCGGTGCCTGGCAGGGTGAGCCAGACGACCATGGTGCCGAGCACTGCGCAGACCAGATTGCGGCCGAGAGTGCGGTCGGGCCGCACGTCGGGGGCTACCGCGGCGATCGGGCTCCAGCCCGGCCCGTCGGGGCGGACCTTGCGGTAGAAGGCGACGAGGTGTACGCGCGGTTCGGGCCGGGTCAGGAAGGTGACGAGAAGCCAGATGCAGAGTGACAGCGACGCGACCAGCAGGCTCGTGTACTGGCCGGGCAGCCGTTCGCTCTCCGGCAGGCCGCCCTGCCAGAGCTTGACGGCCAGAAACACCACCAGCGAACCGAACATCGCCGCGATCTCGCTCCAGGCGGAGATGCGCCACCAGAACCAGCGCAGCAGGAAGACGCTGCCGACGCCGGCGCCGAGCGCTGCCAAAAACGCCCACGCGTCGTCGACCGAGACGCCGCGCGTGACCATCACCCAGGCAACCACGCCGCCGAGCAGCAGCGCCACGACCGAGGCCAGGCGCGAGGCGCGCATCAACTGCGCGTCGGTGGCGTCGGGCGCCACGAAACGCCGGTAGAGGTCGTTGACCAGGTAGCTGGCGCCCCAGTTCATCTGTGTGCTGATCGTCGACATGAAGGCAGCCGCGAACGTCACGAGCAGGAGTCCGCGCAGGCCCGTGGGGGCGAGTTCGCGAATTACCATCGGAAAGCCTGGCCCCGCATCGGCGCTCGTGCGCAGCTCGGGGTGCAGAGCGATTGCAACGAACGCGACGAGGATCCAAGGCCAGGGCCGCAAGCAGTAGTGCGCCAACTGGAACAGCAGCGTGGCCTTGACCGCGTGTCCTTCGTCGCGGCAAGCCGCCATACGTTGCACGATGTAGCCGCCGCCGCCGGGTTCAGCACCCGGATACCACGTGGCCCACCACTGCGAGAGCACCATCACGAGAAACACGCCCAGCGGCATCAAGGCTCCTTCGCCCGAGAAGTCGGGCACGAAGGCCATCGGGTCGCCCTGCCCGGCGAAGGCCTCGGTCACGCGTTCTTGCAGGACATCGATACCGCCGATGTGGGAGACGGCGACCACCGCGAGTGCGATGCAGCCACCCATTGCCAAGATGAACTGCACGACGTCGGTGATCGCGACGCCCCACATGCCCGACAGCACCGCATAGGCACCGGTCACGACCAGCATCGCCGCCACCAACCAGAAGTCGGTGTGGCTGTCGGTTGGCGTGCCGTGCAGCACTGTCTCCTTGAGCACGTCGGTCATGGCCTTCGTCACCCAGCCGATGACGATCGAGTTCATGACGACGCTGATGTAGAAGGCCCGGAACCCGCGCAAGAACGCCGCGGGACGGCCGGTGTAGCGCAGCTCGATCAGTTCGACGTCGGTGAGCACTTCGGCGCGGCGCCACAGTTTGGCGAACACGAACACCGTCAACATGCCGCCGAACGCGAAGGCCCACCAAAACCAGTTGCCGGCGAGGCCGTGTTTGGCGATGAGTCCCGTCACGGCGAGCGGCGTGTCGGCGGCGAAGGTCGTCGCCACCATCGATGTGCCGGCGATCCACCACGGCAGCGAGCGCCCCGAGACGAAATACTCGGTCATGCTCGAGCCGCCGCGCTGTTTGAACCAGAGGCCGATGCCGAGGGCGATGGCGAAGTAGCCGCCGATGATCAGCCAGTCGATGGCGTGCAATTCCATGGGGGGCGGATGTTGCTGGGTGTGCGCCGACAGCGCCACCGGCATTCGGTTTCCCCAGCCAGCGAACCGGCCAGCGAACCGGCTCGCGAGCCCGCCGGTGAACCAGCGCGCGCCGATCGCTTGACCAGGATGTGAGGGGCGCTATCAGATGTGGCATGGACCTCGTCGAGGTGCGCTTTACCGCGGCGGGCAAGACCGTCTTCGTGCAGCCTGGCACCACATTGCTGGCAGCGGCAGGTCTGGCCGGGGTGGACATCCTGACGGGATGCACGCGCGGCATGTGTGGCACCGACGCGGCCCGCCTCGCGCTCAACCGCTCGGATGCGCTCGAGCCGCCAGCGCCGCACGAACAGGGCACGCTCGAACGCATGGGTTTCGCTGCGGAATGCCGCCTGCTGTGTTCGGCTCGCGTCAGGGTCGGCACCGTCGAAGTGCTCGGCGACCCGCTCGATGCGTGACTTCGCGGCCTCGGCGCTTGTGCCCGTCCGATCAGGTGGGCACTGTTGGTCGAGTGACCTCGAGCGGTGCCAGCGAACCCGTTAGCGAACCCAAGCGACGCCTGCGCGATGGGCTGGGCTTCTTCGGCAACTTCCTGCGCAATCCGGGCAGCATCGGTGCGGTGCTGCCGAGCTCGCGCTACCTGGCACGGGCGCTCGTCGGTCGGCTCGATCTCGAGCCAGGGCAGCTGGTGCTCGAATATGGCCCCGGCACGGGTCCGGTCACCGCGATCATGCTCGAAGCCCTGCCTGAGGGGGCGCGCTACCTCGGCATCGAGCTCGAGCCGCGCTTCCATGACCTGTTGACGGAGCGCTACCCGCGGTTCGACTTCCATCTGGGCTCGGCCGCCGATGTGCCGGCGATTCTCGCCGAGCGCGGTTTGCCTAGGCCTACGCGCATCGTCTCCGGCCTACCGTTCGCGAGTTTGCCCGCTGCTGCCCAGGATGCGATCGTCGACGGCGTCGTGCACTGCCTGCGCGGCACCCACGCCGACTTCCGAACGTTCCAGTACGTGCACGCCTACGGGTTGCGTGCGGCGCGGCGCTTTCGCGCGATCATGGCCGAGCGCTTCGACGGCTTCGAACGAATCGGGCCGGTCGTGCGCAACGTGCCGCCGGCGTTCGTGCTGCGCTACTGGGGCGTCAAGTAGCGGTCACCTCGTGCCGTCGGGGCCGCGTTCGCGAGTCGGGTTCTTGGCGTAGTCGGCCGAACCCTCGCGAGGAATCGATGGGCTCTGCCACGCATCGCCCGCGAACGTGCGCGCGAGCTGCACGATTTGCCCGGTGTGGTAGGCGACATGCGCAATCGAACGCAGCAGCGCATCGAGCACGGACAACGGCTGTCGACGGATCGTGATCGTTCGCTCGAACGCGCCGTCACCGTCACCGTCGTCGACGGCGACGAGTGCCGCATCGACGATGCGCCACGCCTCGGCCCAGGCCGCGAGCAAGCCGATGCGGTCGAGCCCCGGTTCTTCGAACTCGACATCCCGCTGCCGCCAAGGCTTCTCGCCGTCACTCGTCAGGAAGTCCGTGAAGCGCGACCGCAGGTTGCCGATCAGATGCCCCATCGTGATGGCGATCGAGTTGCCATCGGGACACGGGCGTGAGGTCCGCGTCGGCCACCTGTTCGACGGCGAGTTCGACGAGGCGGCGGTAGCGCTGGTATTCGGTGCGGATCGGTGTGGTCAGGTCCATGTCGGTTCCTCACATCGGTGGCAGTGAACGCCGCACGCGCCGTTCTTCCTCGACGGCGTCGGCGCGCGCGGTCAGGCGATCGAGCTTGTCTTCGAGCACGCGCATGCGGTCCTGCATTGTGCGCGCGTGGTGGAAGGCAGCCAACGTCACCCACGCGAGCCCCAGTACGAACGTCACGACGCCGATCTGCGGCGACGACCAACCGGGCAGCCGCGTCTTGGCGAGATGCTCGAGGAACAGCGATCCGATCACGAGTGCCGCCATGCGCAGGTGGAAGGCTGTGTCGTTCGGGAAGCGCATCGGCGCAGTCTCGCTCGGCGGGTTCGTTCGCGCGAGTGCCAACTGCACCACGACGGCAACCTTGCGAATCGGCCGGCAGCCTTCCGATTTGCAAGGATATCGACCGCGCCCGTTCCGCCCCGACCCACGAGTCCTGATACTGCTCCGCCCTTTCGCGATCAGCCCATGTCCGAGCAGAAGCAGACCTACGATCCGGCCACCATCGAACCGAAGTGGCAGCGGTTCTGGCGCGAGCACAAGGTGTTCAAAACGCCGAACCCCGGTGAACCCGGCTTCGACGGCAAGAAGCCGAAGTTCTACGCGCTTGACATGTTCCCGTACCCGTCGGCGGCTGGCCTGCACGTCGGTCACCCCGAGGGCTACACGGCGACCGACATCGTCTCGCGCTGGAAACGTGCGAAGGGCTTCAACGTGCTGCACCCGATGGGGTGGGATGCGTTTGGTCTGCCGGCCGAGCAGCACGCGATCGCTACCAACACGCATCCGGCCAAGACGACGGCGGCGAGCATCGGCACGTTTCGGCGCCAGCTGCAGACGCTGGGCTTCTCGTACGATTGGGATCGCGAGTTCGGCACCTGCGACCCGAGCTACTTCAAGTGGACGCAATGGATCTGGAAGAAGCTCTACGAACGCGGCCTCGCCTACGAGTCGAACGCGCCGGTGTGGTGGTGCGAAGAACTGGGCACGGTGCTCTCCAACGACGAAGTGATCAACGGCCGCAGTGAGCGCGGCGACCATCCGTGCGAACGGCGGCCGCTACGGCAGTGGGTGCTGAAGATCACCGACTACGCCGAGCGCCTGCTTCAGGACCTCGAGCCGCTCGATTGGAGCGAGTCGCTGAAGACGATGCAGCGCGAGTGGATCGGCAAGAGCGAAGGTGCCGAGATCGACTTCGACGTCGTCGGACACGCGGGCACCAAGATCCGCGTCTTCACGACGAGACCCGACACGCTCTTTGGCGCGTCGTTCATGGTGCTGTCGCCCGAGCATGCGCTCGTCGCGAAGATTTCGACCGACGCCCAGCGCGCGGCCGTGCAGAGCTACCAGAAGGCAGCCGCGAGCAAGAGCGAACTCGAACGCACCGACTTGGCGAAGGACAAGACCGGAGTGTGGACCGGTGCCTACGCGCACAATCCGCTGTTTGCTGCAAACGACCCGCGCGGACGCATTCCGATCTGGATCGCCGACTACGTGATCGTCAGCTACGGCACCGGTGCGATCATGGCAGTGCCCGCCGGCGACGCACGCGACTTCGAGTTCGCCAAGAAGTTCGAGCTGCCGATCCCAGGCATCTTTGCGCCGAAGACCGACGATGCGGCGCGCGACGCGTCGATCGCCAAGGGCGAGCAGGTGTGCACCGACGAAGTGCCGTACGCGGCGCACTGCCGCACTGCCGACGGCCTGTCGCTCGCGGGCTTGAGCATGAAGGCCGCCACGCGCGCAGTCATCGATTGGCTCGTCGGAACGCAGCGAGGCGAAGCGAAGATCACCTACAAGATGCGCGATTGGCTGTTCTCGCGGCAGCGCTATTGGGGCGAGCCGTTCCCGGTCTTGCACACGCAAGACGGTGTCGAGCTAGTGCCCGACGAGCAGTTGCCCGTGCTGCTGCCCGAGATGGCAGACTTCAAGCCGGGTGGTGTGCCGGAGTCGCCGTTGGTGCGCGCGCGGCAGTGGGTCGAGACCAAAGACAGCATGGGCCGCACCGCACAGCGCGAGATCAACACGATGCCGGGGGCGGCGGGGTCGAGTTGGTACTTCCTGCGCTTCTGCGATCCGCACAATGACCGCGAGTTTTGCAGCCAGGCCGCGAGCGACTATTGGTTGCCCGTCGATCTCTACGTCGGCGGCACGGAGCACGCGGTCGGCCACCTGCTCTATTCGCGTTTTTGGACCAAGGTACTGCACGACGAAGGCCTGGTTCGGCACGTGGAGCCGTTCCGCAAGCTCTACAACCAGGGCATGATCCAGTCGTTCGCCTACGAAGACGCGCGCGGCGGCATCGTCGCGGTGAAGGACACGAAGGAAGCCGGCGACGTCGTGCGGCACGCCGAGACTGGCGAGGAGCTGAAGCGCATCGTCACCAAGATGAGCAAGCGCTACGGCAACGTCGTCAATCCCGACGACGTCGTCAAGGAGTTCGGCGCCGACTCACTGCGGCTCTACGAGATGTACATGGGCCCGCTCGCCGAAAGCAAGCCGTGGAACCCCAAGGACGTGCCCGGTGTGTTCCGCTTCCTGCAGCGTAGCTGGCGCCTGTGTGTGCCCGAGTACGCGGAGAACGGCACCCTGCACAGCTACCTGCGCAGCGACCGCGCCGATGATCCCGATCTCGAGAAGGCGTTGCACCGCACGATCCACAAGGTCGACGGCGACATCGAGCGGCTCGCGTTCAACACCGCGATCGCCGCGATGATGATCTTCGTCAACGAAGCGACCAAGGCGATCGACAAACTGAGCCGCAGCCAACTGCTGCGGTACGCACAGCTGCTGCAACCGTTCGCGCCGCATGTTGCCGAGGAACTGTGGCTGCGCCTCGGTGGGGAAGGGCTGCTGGCCTACGCGCCGTGGCCGGCCGTGGATGGCAAGCTGCTCGTCGACGACGAAGTCGAAATCGCCGTACAAGTGCTCGGCAAGGTGCGTGGCCGCGTGATGGTGCCGACCGGTGCCGCCAACGACGTCGCACTCGCGGCAGCGCGGACGGCCGTTGCGAGCTACCTCGAGGGCAAGACAGTCGTCAAGGAGATCGTCGTGCCGGGCAAGCTCGTCAACTTCGTGGTGAGGTAGGCGGCTCGACGGCACGCCCTCCCCGGGCGGTCAGATTCTCGGCAAGCTTGTCGCCGTGCTCTGCAGCGCTCTGCAGCGCAGGGGCGTCACTGGATCGTGAACGTCGCGACGTTGGAGACGGCGCGCACGATGGGGCGACAGATCCAGAGCAACGGCGCACAGACTGACGACCCGATTCTGCACGCTGCTCGGGATCAGCCCGGCCCACAGCAGCGCGCCATGCCTACCCGGCCGGGTTCTCGGCATCGAGGATGGCGCGACAGCGACGCAGCCAGAGCAGCTGCCCACGATCGAGTCGCGCGCCGCGCAGGTCCACCAGATAGAAGTCGCAGCCCTCGACGTTGGCACCGCGCATGTCGCAACCGCGCAGGTTGGCCTTGCGCACGTCCTCGGGTGCTTGAAAGCGATCCTCAAGCGATTCGTCGGTGTAGAAGCCGGTGCGGCTGCCTTCGCTGGCGATGGTGCTGTCGACGAGGCCGCTGCGCGAACTGCCGAGGTGGAAGGCGGCGCGGAAGAAGTTGCACCCGCGCAGATCTGCACCTTCCCAGTCGACTTCGGCGAGGCCCGCTTCGGCAAAGCTGGCGCCGTGCAGCACGGCCGCCGGCCAATGTGCACCGGTCAAGAAGGCGTTCTCGAAGATGGCGTTGGGGGCGCGCAACCGGGGCAGCACCGTGTGGGACAGATCCGCTCGCGTCAGGTCGGCGCCCACGAAGCTCGCTCCTTCCAGGTGCGCCTCTCTGAGGTCGAGTCGGATCAGCCTCGCTCCATCGCAGCAAGCACCGCGCAGGTCGGTGCCACTCAGGCTGACCTGCAGCAGATGGGCTCGGGTCAAGTTCGCATCGCGCAACGAGGCGCCGTCGAGGCAGGTGTCGGCGAGAACGGCTTCGAACAAGCACGCACCGTCGAGAGCCGCGAGCGTGAGGTCTGCATCGCCGAGACACCGCTTCAGGCTCGCATTGGTAGCTCGCAAGCCGCGACCGTCGAGCTTGGCGAAGTGCACGCCGTCGAGGACCGCGCCGTCGAGTCGCGCATCGCGCAGCCTGGTGTGCAGGGCCGAGGTGACGAGGTGTAGGTCCGCGAAGCACAGGTCGGCCGACGTCAGGTCGGCGTGCTGCAGCGAGCCGGTGACGTCGAGTCCATGCAAGTCCGCGCCGACGAAGTGTCCACGCATGCCCAGTTGCAGGCTGGCCTGTGGTGGGCGGAAGCCGGGCTGTGCGGCGCAGAGCAGGCTCAACACCGAGGTGAGCAGGTCAGCTTGGCGTGGGCGCAGAGTTGCACGAGTTTCGCCGCCAGAGCCGGATCGATCGCAACGTCGCACCGCAGTGCTTCGCACAGAGGCTGTGACCAGTTCAGCGTGGGCAGTGGCAACGCCCTGCCGTGTCCGACGAGCTGCAGCATGTGCTCCGCGGCGAGCAACGTGCGCACGATGGGAATACGGAGCAGAGCAGTCACGGCCTGCGGCACCCACGTGGAGTGCACTCGTTCCTTCGAGCAGAGGCGCAAGGCGGCTTCGAGGGCTCGTTCGCGGTGGGTGTCCTGCAATTGTTCGTTGATCACGCGGCGCAGAGCTGGCAACACGCCATCGGTTTCGTGCTCGGCGAGCCCGTCGAGCACCGCGCGGCAGGTGCCGGGCCAGCGTCCGAGTTCGTGCTCGACTGGCTCGCCCTGCCAAACCGCGAACACGGCGGCGGCGCGATCCCGGTGGGCTTGCACGAGGTAGTCCAGCACGTCGTCGCTGCTCC
>JBDSBS010000211.1:0-8136 GCA_039921435.1 Planctomycetota bacterium
GCGCGGCCCGACGCGCAGGCGCAGCAGGCCGAGCGTGCGCGCGTCCGGTTCAACTTCGACGTGCAGCACGCGTTGCACGCCGTGCTGCCGCAAGATGGCCGCAGCCGCCGTCAGCACGGCCTTGCGACCCGGCATCTCGCGCCGAACGACGCGGTTCTGCAGTTCCGTGAGCTGTGATTGCGCGCGTTCGAGGGCTGGCAGCTTCGCTTTCCATGCGAACTCCGGGCTGAGGCGCAGCCGATGCGCGGCGCGCCGCACCGCGTAGAGGGCCAACACCACGTAGCAGACCACGGCGAGCCAGCCGGTCGTCAGCAAGAAGAGCACGTTCTCGTCGTCGCGGCTGCCAAAGGTTCGCGGGGCGAGCCAGTGCCACGCGCCGAGAGCAAAAACGACCGAGACCGCACAGAGTGCATGCCGCGAGCGGTAGATCTCGAGGTTCATCGCGCGGGCGGATGGCCAGGTTTGCGGGTGAACAGCCGGCGCACTCGATCGAGCAGCGTCACGCGCTGGCGCGCGGTCGCCACGGCCGTGGCCCAGTCCTGCGGCGTGATGGCCGTCTCCATGAGCAGGACTTCGGCGACCGACTGGCTCGCGTCGTCGCGCACGAGTCGCACCGCCTGCTGGCCTTCGTCGCGAGTGATGCGGCCACTGCTGGCGAGAATCCGCATGGCGCGCTCCTCGAGTCGGCGATCCTGGGCGGCGCAGTTGCGGTCGTTGAAGAGGAAGATCGCGCGCAGGTTGCCGAGGCCGATCAGCGAGTGGCGCATCAGCGCTTGCGACTTGCCGCGCAGTTGCGTGCCGTCGACGACGCTGCTGTTCGTGCTGCCGCAGTCGCGCAGACTCCAGGTGGTCCCGTCGAAGAGGATCTCGGCGTGGGACTCCGACACGGATTCATTCGGCAGCAGTACGTCGGCGGCTTCGGCGCGCCCGATCGTCGTGCACGCCTTCATGAGGCGCACCTTCCGCTTGAGTGCGTCGCTCTTGACGATGAGGCGCGGCAGCGCTTCGTGCAGTCGCGCCTCGATGGTCAGGGCTTGTTGCGCAAGTGCACTGCCTGGTGTCGTGGCGACTAGGATCTGGTCGGGCATCAGGGCAACCGTGCTGGGTCTGGCGACGTTGCGCTGCGGGGGGGAGGCGTCCGGCGTGGGTGTCGGTGCTGCTGGTTCTGGCGGCGCTGGGGCAGGTGGCGGAGCCGCCGGGGGGATCGACGGTTTGGGTTGTTCCGCGGGGCTCGGCCTCACCGCGGCGGTGCTCGGTGGCTTCGCGGGCGCATTGCCCCCCGGGCGCATGGGGCCGCCTTTCAGATGGATGGTCTGGTCGATCGATTCGCCTCCACCTGCATCCTGCGGCTTGCCGCCCGCTTGCGAGGGTGGGTTCGAGGGCGAAGGAGGTTGTGCTGCGCTTCGGCCCGGCGGCACGATCGGCCCCGTCGCCCCAAACGAACTCGGCGGCTTCGGCGCGCCCGGTCGACCCATGTTCATCGTGCGCATCGGTCCCACGAGGCCGCCCGTCTTCTCCTCAGGCGGCATCAAGACTTCGCTCGGCGGTGCCGGCGGTGCCGGGGATGGCTTGGCCGGCCGGGGTGCCACCATGGTCACATCGAGTTCCGGTGTTTTCGCGATGGCCGCACCCTCTTGCCTCACCTGGAACGTCGTGCGGCCCGCGTAGAGCGTAGCACCAGGCGGCATCGCGACTCGCGTGCCGGCGTCGAGCACCGACTGGTCGATGCGCGTGCGATTGGTCTTGCCGAGACTTTCGACCCAGACCGTGGTGCCCTCGATCGCGATGCGGAACTGCTCGCGGCCGACTTCCTGATCCCCGATCGTGATGTCGGCGCGCCGCGATCGTCCCACTACGGCGGCTTGAGACAGCGGCACGGGACGCGGTTCCTGACCTGGTTCGCGGATGATCAGCTGGAAGCGAGGCATGCGACGGCGATCACGATGCTAGGTCGGAGTTCTGCGGGATGCGACGGGGTCAGCAGGAAAGTCGAAGGTGGTGTCGTCGTCGGCGCAAGTTCTTCTTCCATGAGCTGCGGACCCGCGCTCCAATCGGCGCGCTTCTAGGTCGAACGAGTCTCGTGAGGAACCGCATGACACGCTGGGTCTTTCCGCTGATTGTGGGGTTCGGCTCGTGCCTCGCGGTGTCGAGCGTCGCGCAGGTTCCGCAAGAGCCAGGACAGCCGTCGCCAGCAGTGCCGCAGGGGCCGGTACTGCGCGACTTCGAGCCGTTCCCGTCGCGTTGGTTTGCCCCGGGTCGTCCTGTCGGTGGCGTGCAGCCGCCCGACTACTCCATCAATGAGCCGGCAGAGTGGTGGAACCCCTACCGCCAGAACCCACTCAAGGGCGACTTCCCGATCCCGGGCACGGAGGACGTCTTCTTCTCCTTCACGGCCACCAACCGCCTCTTCTTCGAACGGCGCAACGTGCCTGTGCCGACCGGTATCACGGGCCCCGACAGGGTCGACCCCAACAACTTCGGCGACGGCCGTCAGTCGTTCCTGCAGAACGATTTCGCGCTGTCGTTCGATCTGTTCCGCGGCCAGCAGGCGTTCAAGCCCGTCGATTGGCGCATCCGGATCACGCCCGTGTTCAACTACACGCGGCTCGAAGTCAACGAAGTCGGCGTCGTCGTCATCGATCCGGTGCAGGGCACGACGCGCGAACGCGGCGACGTGACGCTGCAGGAGGTGTTCCTCGAGTACCACCTGTTCGACCTCAGCGACCGCTACGACTTCGCCAGCGTCGAGATCGGCGTGTTGCCGTTCCGCAGCGACTTCCGCGGCTTCCTGTTCGAGGACACCAACCTCGGCATCCGGTTCTTCGGCAACGCCGACCAGAACAAGTGGCAGTACAACCTCGCGCTGTTCGACCAGCTCGACAAGGACACCAACTCGCAGCTCAACCGTTACGAGGATCGCGACCAGAACGTCTTCGTCGCCAACGTCTATCGCCAGGACTGGCCGGTCAAGGGCTACGCGACGTCGCTGTCGTTCCACTACAACCGCGACCGCCGCGGCATCGAGTTCGACGACAACAAGTTCCTCGTCTCGCCAGCACCGATCGGCAACTTCACGCCCAACGAGGTGGATGCCTACTACGTCGGTTGGGCCGGCGAAGGCCACCTGGGCCGCTGGAACATCACACACCAGCTCTATCGCGCGTTCGGCAAGGAAACGCAGAACGCCATTGCGTCGCGCCCGGTCGACATAGAGGCGCGCTTCGCTGCGGCAGAACTGTCCTACGACATCGACTGGTTGCGGCCGCGTGTCTTTGCGCTGTATGCATCGGGCGACAGCGACCCGCGCGACAACAAGGGCAAGGGCTTCGATGCAATCCTCGACAACCCCAACTTCGGCGGCGGCGCGTTTTCATACTGGAACTCGCAGGGTCTCAAGTTCGCCGGCACGAGCCTGACCAATCCGGGCAGCCCGCTCGCCGACCTGAAGACCTCGAAGAGCCAGGGGCAATCGAACTTCGTCAATCCCGGCGTGCTGCTGATCGGGGCCGCGCTCGATGCAGAACTGACGCCGAAGTGGCGCGGTCAGATCGGCTACACCTACCTGCGTTTCGACAAGACCGAGTCGCTCGAGTTCTTGCTGCAGGCGGCCGACATCGACAAGTCGATCGGCTCGGAGGTGTTCGTCGGTACGCAGTATCGGCCGTTCTTGACCAACAACGTCATCGTGCAGATCGGCGCCGCGGCGCTGTTCCCTGACGACGGGTTTGCGCGCATCTACGACACCAACGACATGCGCTACTCCTTCTTCACGGCCCTCATCACGACCTGGTAACCATGTCCGTCACACCCCGTCGTCTGACGTTCTGCGTGCTCGCCAGTCTCGCTGCGGTGGGCATCGCGTTCCCTTCGTGCAGCGGCAAGACCACCTCGCTGCCGGTACTGCCGGTGTTTGGCAACGTGATTCCGCTGACTGCCGCCGAGGTGGAGCTGATCATCAGTCGCGCCGTGGCGTCGATCGACAGTCCGGTTCTCCACGTGGCGGTGGTTGCGCGCACGGGCGACATCCTCGGCGCCTACAGCGTGCCCGGTTTCGTCGTCACCGACGAAGACAACATCGCCGTGAACCTGGCGCGCACGACAGGCTTCTTCAGCAACAGCCAGGCGCCGCTGTCATCGCGCACGGTCGAGACCCTGTCGACGTTCCACTTTCCGCCGACGTTCGACGTGCCGTTCATTTCATCGCAGGTGCCCGTGAGCAGCGGGGTCGGCACGTTCGCCAACACGGTCATCGCACCCAACCGCACGACGACGGGCATTGCCGGCACGCCGCAGGGCCCGCTGTGGCAGATCCAGGCGACGAATCGCGGCGCCAACATCGCGACGAACCTGACCAATCCGCCGACGGCCTTCAACATCGGCTTCGAGTTCTTCCCCTCGCGCAACCTCAACGGCTCGTCCCTCGCTGCCGGCATCGGCTACCTCGGTGGCACGTTCCCGAGCCCCGGCATCGTCTCGCTGCCTGGCGCGGTGCCGCTCTACAAGCCCGACGACCTCGGCGTGTCGCGCCTCGTCGGCGGCATCGGCGTCTTCGTGCGGCAGAGCCTCGCCGTCGATCCGAGTGCCGTTCCCGACGTAGCGGCGGCCGAGTTCGCGGCGATCCAGGGCGCTTCGGGCACCGGTGCGGCGTTTGACCCCAACTTCTTCTTCAGCATTCCGACCGAGGGAGCGATCACGATCGCCGGCATCCTGCTGCCCTACGTCAAACAGACGACGCGCCCTGCCAACGTTGGGCCTGGCACGTTCCCGTTTCCGCCGCCGGGCGCGAACTGGGTTGCGCCGACGGGTGGTCGCGCCGACCCGTTCAACTATCTGATCGGGCCGCGCGGTGGCGTCAACGGTTTCAGCGGCCAGCTGCTCACCCAAACCGATGTCACGACGATCATCAATCAGGTAGTCGCCAGCGCGAACATCACACGCGGCCAGGTCCGTCTGCCGCTCGGCAGCGGCGCGAAGGTGATTGCCACCGTCGTCGACACGCGCGGCTTGATACTCGCGCACTTCCGTATGGAAGACACCTTGTGCGACGCCATCGACGTCGTGCCAGCCAAGGCGCGCAGCGTCGTCTACTATTGCCAGCCCGGTGGGCCCGCACTGGCCGATCAGTGGCCCGGCTTCCCGATCGATCCGACCGGCCAGAATCGAGGTATTGCGCTCACGACGCGCACGCTGGGCTTCCTCGCGGCGCCGTTCTATCCGCCCGGAATCGACAGCACGGCGCCCGGGCCGCTGTTCAACCTTGCGCGGCAGAACCAATTGCCGGCGCAGGTCGATCGCTGGGGCAATGCGCCGCCCGACCCCGGCTACCAGAACGGCCTGACGTTCTTCCCCGGCTCGGTGCCGCTCTACAAGGGTGGCCAACTCGTCGGTGCGCTCGGCGTGTCGGGCGACGGCGTCGAACAGAACGACTTGATCGCGTTCGACGGCGGTCGCGGCTTCGAGCCACCGGCGGAGCTGCGCATCGACAACTTCACGTTCAACGGCGTGCGCTTGCCCTACCTGAAGTTCCCGCAGACGCCGCGCTGACGGTCGTTGACTCTTTCTGCACCTTGGTTCGCATGCGGTCGAGCCGATGCCAACGCGGACCCGCAAGCATCGGCTTCGCTATCAACGCCTGACCGCAGTCGGCATACCCACTGCTGCAGTGGGGGCTGCCGTTGTCGAAGCTGCGTCCGCGGCGCCTGCTGGCCCGGGCGGTGGCGACCGTGCGACCGGGCGGATGGCTCGTCGTGGCCAACCAGACCGGGCAGTAGTTCGAGCGTCTCCAGAGGCTGCTCGCCGGGCAACCAGTGGTCCTGCATCGGCGCGTGCCCCTGGCCTCCAACATGGTGGAGCACGCCGAACGCACGCAGGACCGGGTGGGCTCCGTGTGGCGCCGCTTGAACGATTTGCCGCAGCTTGCCGAGAATGGTTAGGATCTGGACGCTCCGACCGCACGCGCAGCCTGCCACGCAGGGCTGTGTCCCCACGCCCGCATGTTCACGCTGCAGATTCTAGACCGAGGCCAGACGTTCCTGCATGCCATCGACGGCGCGCCTCTGGTGCTCGGCAAGGGGGAGGAGGCAAACGTTCGTCTCGCCGAAGCGGGCGTGCAGCGCGTGCACGCTCGGCTCGAACCGGGCGCCGAGGGCGTGCGGCTCGTCGCGGTTGGACCGGTGTTCGTCAACGGCCAGGCGGTGCAGTCGACGTTGCTGGCGCTCGGTGATCGCATCGAGATCGGCAAGGCCGTGCTGGTCGTCGGGCGCTCCGTCACTCGCACCGCAGGGCCCGACGACGTGCTCGCCGAAGCTCTGCCGCGCGCGCGCGCCAACCGCGGCAGGCCCGACCGCAAGACGCGTTGGGTGCCCATCGCTGCCGCCGGCCTCGTGCTGGCCGTAGTCGCTGCCGTCGCCTTGCAGGGCGACGATGCGTCCCGCGTGAACGGCGAGTTCGCCACCATCGCCAGGTTGCGCCAGTCAGGTCAGGTCGAGCAGGCTTCGGCTGCGATCGAACGATTGCAGCGCAGTTGGGCTGGGGCCGCGGACGACCGGTTGCGGCGGCTCGAGAGCGAACGAGACGCACTGCTCGCCATCGATGCGACGACGGTGCAACTGACCGACCAGGTGTTGGACCCCGCGCTGGCGCGGACCTACGCCGAATGGAATCGCGAGCTGCAGCGGCTCGAAGTCGAAGGTTCGGCCGCGGAGCAGGTGGCTGCCCGGCGCGTGCGCTCCTCTCTGCGCGACACCCTAATACGGCGACCTACCGTCTCGGTGCCGACCGCGCCGGCCGTTGCGGCGGCGAACGAGCCGGTGCATGCAACGACTGCGCCGATCCCGGATGGTGTGCAGGGCACGCGGCCTGTTGCCATCGCGCCCCAGGTCGTCGCGAGCCAGCCGTCGGCGACTGCACCCGCTCCTGACCGTTCGTCTGCCGAGCAAGCATTCACCGAAGCCGAACGTCTCGTCGACCAGGGCCTGTTCACGCAAGCGTTGGCGCTGCTGCAGGCCGAGCTCGCGAACGTCGACGGCGCGTTGACGTTTGCGGCCGTGCAGCGCCGCATCGACAAGGTGCGCACTGCCGCCCAGCAGGCGTTGGCAGCCGTGTTCGAAGAGGCGGCACGTTCGGTGGCCGCCGGCAAACCCAGCGAGGCCACAGCCGTGTTGAGCGCCGCGCGCCATCGTTTTCCGGCCACTGCCGAGTTCGAAACGCTGGCAACCGAACTGACGAAGGCCGAAGCCCTGGCCGCCGCCGCTGCGCGCGCGACCCCTGCGACCCGACCCGGTGCCGTCGACCCCGCGGTGCGCACGGCCACGCTCGCCAGCCTGCGTTCGCAGATGGAGCAGGTGCGTTCCGCCGAAGAGCGCGCCGCCTTTGGCGAGGCCGCGAGTCTGCTGCAGCAGGCAGCGGTGCTCGTGCGCGACCGGGACGTCGACTTCGCGCGCCGCCTCGAAGTGCGCGCTGCAGAGGCCGGCCTGCTCGCCGAGTGGCACGACAGCATCGTGCGTTCGTTGCAGGCCGGTCGTTCTTTGATGACCACGTCGGCGGCAGGGCAGGGCGTCGAGTTGCAGTCGGCCGACGGTGCCTCCCTGGTGGGCTCTTCGGTCGGTGGCGAGGTGCGTCTCTCGTGGCACGAGATCGGCGCAGCGGGCCTGATTGCGCTCGCGGAGCAGTCGCAGCCCACGGGCAAGGCCCTGCTCGGCATAACGACGCTGCTCTACAAACAAGGCGAGAACGAACCGGCCGAGGTTCTGCTCGCCAAGGCGCTGCGCGGCGACGCTTCGCAGAAGGCGTCGATCGACGAGGTGATAGCCCGCGGGCGTGGCGAACCGCTTGATGCGCTCGGCTACGTGCTCGGCAAGGACGGCTTCGTATCGGGGCGTTCGATCGAGGTGCAGAAGCAGGCGCAGAAACTTGCGGGCCGCCTCGACACCGTGCTGCGCGACAAGAATCCGGCCGTGCGCGATGCGTTCGTCACCGACGTGCTCGCGTCCGGACCCGACGCGTTGGCCGTCATGGTGGCGGCCTTCCAGAAGGAGTTTGCGCGCCAGGTGCAGAAGCTCGAGTCGGGCAACCTCAAGAAGCAGCTCGACCGCCTGGCGCAACAGCGGGTCATGCTCGACGGCGCGCGAACGTTCG
>JBDSBS010000212.1:0-7219 GCA_039921435.1 Planctomycetota bacterium
GACGCCGAGACCTGGCAGACGTGGACCGCCATCGCCATCGCGGTCGCCGGTTACGCCTACTACACGCGTGCGGCCGGCCACCTGCTGTTCTTCGTGCTGATCCTGACGATGATCCCGCTCGCGATCACCGAACTCGGCACCGACTCGTGGATCACGTCACTCATGGAACCCGAGATGACGGCACTCGGCATGAATGCGCTCTGGGTGCTCGTCTACACGACGTTGATCATGATGGTGCTGCGCTTCACGGCCGGTCCGATCGTGCACCGCTTGCAGCCGCTCGGTCTGCTGGCCGTCTCCTCGCTGCTGGCCGCGGGCGGCCTGTATCTGATGTCGAGCGCGGCCGGCGCGATGATCCTCGTCGCGGCGACGATCTACGGCATCGGCAAGACGTTCTTCTGGCCGACCATGCTCGGCGTCGTCAGCGAGCAGTGCCCCAAGGGCGGCGCCTTGACGCTCAACATGATCTCGGGCATCGGCATGCTCGCCGCCGGCGTGATCGGCAACCCGCTGCTCGGCAACATCCAGGACAAGGAGGTCGATGCGCAGCTGCGCGCGCAGGCGCCGGCGATCCATGCGCAGGTCGTCGGCGATGAGAAGCGTTCGGTGTTCGGCTCTTACCGGGCGATCGCCGAGGCCAAGGTCGAAGCGCTGCCAGCCGCGGAGCAGCAGAAGGTCAAGACCGTGAAGGCGGCGGCCAAGAAGTCGGCGTTGAGGACCGTGATGTTGTTCCCGGTCGTGATGCTGGCGGTCTACCTCGGCCTGATCGCGTGGTTCCGCTCGCGCGGCGGCTACAAGCCCGTCGAACTGGCGGAGGGCGGTCACTGACCGCTTGTATGTGGGCCGAGGGCTGCAACGACTGCTGCTGCGCGTGACCGTGCGCGGCGCACAATCACGGAGCCAGGGTCGAGCGCAACTCCTCGGGGCCCAGGATCGTCAGTTCGATGCCGTCCTGGCTGCGTGTGTAGCTGCGGCCCTCGATGGGACTGACCACGAAGTTCCGGCCGCGCGGGTAGGACGCGCGGAACGCCGCCAGCCCACTCGTCGAGAACTCCTGCGGTCGCCACTTGCACTCGATCGCGAAGACGGCGTCGCGACCGCGCGGGACTACGAAGTCAACCTCGTTCTGCTGTTTGTCGCGCCAGAAGTGGATCTTCGGCAGGTCGGCGGCCAGCAGTGAGTCGAGCACGAGGTGTTCCCAGAGTATGCCGAGATCCTCGCCGCGCAGGCGGTCCCAGCCGCGTGCATGGCACACCATGCCGGTGTCGAAGCCGTAGACCTTCGGTTGTGCGACGATCTCGCGGCGGCCACCTTTCGCGAACGGTCGCACGACGTGGATCACGTGGGTGATCTCGAACACTTCCAGCCAGTTCATCGCCGTCGGTCGGCTGACTTCGCAGTCGCCGGCGAGCCGCGAGACTTCGAGCATGCCGCCACTCTGGCGCAGCAGCAGCTCGAGCATGCGCAGGAATGAGGCGCGCTTCGCCAACCGGAAGAGCTCCTGGACATCGCGAGCGAAGTACGAATCCTGCCATTCGGCGTAGAAGCCGGGTTCGAGAGCCGTAGCCAGCAATGCTGGCGGCAAGCCACCTCGCAGCAGGCGGTCCCGGATGTCGGTGATCCCGAACGCATTCAGCTCCTCGTGCAGCACGGGAACCAGGTGCACGACGCGCTTGCGGCCGGTGAGGCTGTCGCGAAACTTGTGTGTTGCGGCGAGGGTCGACGAGCCGGTGGCCAGGATCTTCAGCCCAGGGAACTTGTCGGCGCCGATCTTCAGCAGTCGGCTCGGATCGGGAAGCTGGTGCACTTCGTCCAGCACCACACAACGGCCCTTCACAGACCGGAAGAACGACTCCGGGTCGCGCAAGCGCTCGGCCGAACTCGGCAGATCGCAGTCGAGGAACTCGGTGTCGGGCAGGCTTTGCGCCAGTACGGTCTTGCCGACGCGACGCGGACCCGCGAGCCACACGATGGGGGCTCGTTGCCATGCGTTCGCGAGCCTCTGGGTCCAGATGGGCCTGTCGATCATGAAAAGTGCACTTTACATATGGCCGTCTAAATGTAAAGTGTGGTTTCGTGATCGGGGAGTGGTACTCCCACGGCTCGGGCGGCATGTACTGCGGCGTGCCCATGAGCACGGACGTGAGCATCGGCACGAGCCGCGACACACGAGGCGAAGTCGCTAGACCGGGCACAGCTCCGTGCGGGATCTGCACCGCCAAGGCACTGAGGATCCAATAGCCGCGGTCGACGGTCCCGCCGGCGTTGACGACGCGCTGCGCGATCGCCGCCTGGTCAGTCGCAGCCGCCTGGTGCAGCGCTGCAAGCGCCGCCTGACGCGCAGCCAGCGTCGGCAGGTTGCGGATCGCCTGCAGCGAGGTCTGCAGTGAATAGCCCCGGTCCTGCAGCATGATGATCCACCGTTCGGTCCCGGGCACGTTACCGGGAATGCCGTGCTCCTCCTGCGCCGCCAACCCGAGTCCGCCTAGCATCACAGCGAGGCAGCTAGCGAACGCCGCGCCGCACGCAGCGTGAAGAAGCACGCGATGCTGCTGACAGCCGACATGACACAGCCGAAGACCAACCAGCCGGTCGACCCGAAGAAGAACCAGCCGCCGCCCGCGAGCGTCGCCCCGAGCGCGACCAGCGCACAGCTCAGGTAGAACCCCGCCCACGCGAACGACCAGAGGGTTGCCCCAGCACCCGGGGAGGGTGGCTGCTTGCTCGAAGCTTCCCCTGTCATGCTCACACCGTCACGGAATGTAGCGCGACAGCCGCGCACCCAGGTGGTTGGCGAAGAACATCGGCATCTTGGACCACAGCCGCCGCGGCAGTTCCAGTCTCGGGTTGCTCGGATGAAACTCCGGGATCTTCGCATCGGGCCCGACGAGCAGGTACTCGTAGTGCAGCGGCTCGCCCTCGAAGCCCATGTTCTTCTTGAACTTGGCAGGCCCCGACTCGGCGCGGCTGCGACCGAAGTCGAAGCGCCGGTAGCCTTGCGCGACGGCCCATTCCATCATCGCACAGTAGATGTAGTTGTTGACGCCGGTGTCGTTGACGCCCGTCAACGAACCCGAGTAGTAGGCGTAGAGCGTGTCTTTGAAGCAGAAACTCATGACGGCCGCGAGCGTGCGGCCGCCCGGCTCCCGCGCGCGGTGGATGACGAGACCCTTGCCGAACTCGTCGGCGAGCCCTTGGAACCAGCGCTTGGGCAGCGACGGCGAACCGAGGCGTCGCTTGTTCTCGGCAAACAGATCGAACAGCGTTTCGACCGGACAGTCAGCCGTCACCTCGATGCCGGCCTTCAACGCATAACGCACTTCGGCGCGCGCCTTCTTGGGCAGCGATGGCAGCACCTGAGCCGGATCGTCGGGCAGGTCGCGCCGGAACGTCAGGTAGAGGCGCGTGCCTGGTCGTTCGCCCGGCCGGGCTTCGAGGTGGCGCAGCTCGACGTAGCCGACGCGGAGTTCGCGCCCGAGCTGTGCGGCATGATCGAGCAGCGCCGTCTGCGCCGCATCGTGATCGGTGAGCACACCGCCATAGACCGCGTACGGCACGCTGATCAGGTTCCTGCCGAGGAAGGGGCTCTTGGTGAAGAACAGCGGCAACACACCGAGCCAGCGCCGGCCCTGCTCGACGATGAGGTGATGCGGGCGGTGTCCGAACGTCTCGGCCGCGACGCGCGACCAGCCCGTGCGGTGGAAGAACGTGCCGAGCGCATGCCGGCTCACATACGAGTCCCAACGCGAATCCTCACCGGGCAGCAGTTCGCGCACACGCAGCGGCAGCTGCGCTTCGGCGGACACCGCCGCCGGCACGAGTGCTGCGGTCGTTGCAGTCGCCATCGCCGCAGTCGTCGCGTTCGCAGTGGTCGCGTCCGCAGTCGTCGTGTCCGCAGTCGTCTCTGCGCGCGGCAGCTCGACGGCGCGCGCTGGCTCATCCGGCAAGCGCGCAGGCGACTCCGCACCACCCTCCACGATGTCCTCGATCTTGTAGTCGCGCAGGTTGGGTGCCTGCGTGAAGATGATGATCTCGCCGATCAGACCGAAGCCGATCAGCTGCACACCAAACGCGGCGAGCAACGCGCCGATGACGAAGCCGGGTTTGTCGGTGAGGGGCTCACCACCCAGACGCGCGAACAGGTGCCAGGCAGCGAGCGGCGTACCGATCGCGATCGCCGTGAAACCGAGGTAGCCGAAGAACCGCAGCGGGCGCTGCGTGAAGCGCGTCAAGAACGTGATCGCGACGATGTCGAGGATGCGGCGCAGGTAGACGCCGATCCCGTAGAAGCCGGCGCGACCCTTCTCCTCGCGATGCCGCACCTGCACCTCGACGACTCGAAAGCCCTGTCGCCGCGCCATCACCGGCAAGAACCGATACAGCTCGCCGTAGACCGCGACTTCTTCGAGCACGTGGCGGCGGAAGCCGCGCGTGCCCGAGTTTAGGTCGTGGAACGGCATGTTCATGATCCACCGCAGCAACCAGTTGAACAGCCGCGACTGAAACTGATTGAGCCACGGGTCAATGCGCGAGCGGCGCCAAGTGGCGACACAATCGGCGCCGGCCTCGAGTGCCGCGATGACCTTGACGATCTCGTCGGGCTCTAGCTGCAGGTACGGTGGCACGTTGACGATGTGCTCGCCGCGAGCCTTGGCGACGCCGGCCGACAGCGCAATCGACTCGCCAAGTCCGCCGCCCTCGAGCTGCACGACGCGCAGCGACCAGGCCGCTGCCAATGAGCGCAGCTCTTCCTCGAACAGCACGGCCGGTCCGTCGAGCACGAAGACGAACTCGCAGGGGTAGCCGGCCGCCAAGAGCGACTTGCCAATGCCCTCGACGACCTCGCGCGGATGCGCTTCGGGGCCGCTGATCGCGACCACCACGGAGACCAATGGGGCCGTCACCGCGATGCCTCGCGCGCGGTGACCGAGATGCGCTGGCGAAAGAACTTCGAGACCTTGACCTGCAGTTCGGCCAAGAAGCCCAACAGCACGATGTTGGCGGCGACGAGGAACGCCACGGCACCCGCGGCGACGGCGGTCATGTCGACCGTCACGGCACTGCCCGCAAGCAACGCTGGATCGGGCGCACCAAACCAGATCCACTCGCCTCCGCGCGTCCTCTTGACGAAACCGAGCAGGAACATGAACGGCGACATCAAGAACAGCGGCACCGACAGCAGCGTGAACCACCGGATCGGGTGCGCCGCGAATTGGATCAACATCTTGATGCCGACCAAGTCCGCGAGCACCCGAAAGATGCGCGAGAGCCCGTACTTCGACTTGCCGGCCCGCCGCGGATGGTGGCGCACCGGCAGCTCGGTGATGCGCGCACCGATGCCGGCGCCGAGCGCGGCGAGGAAGCGGTGCATGTCCGAGTAGAGGTGCAGGCTGCGCACGACCCAACTGCGATAGGCCTTCAGCGAGCAGCCGGTGTCGTGGATGCGCGCCCCGGTGACGCGCGCAATCAGGAAGTTCGCGACGCGGCTCGGCAAGAGGCGCGTCGCGACGCGGTCCTGCCGGTGCCGGCGCCAGCCGCAGACGACGTCGAAGCCTTCGGCGAGTTTGTCGACGAGCCGGCCGATGTCGGCGGGATCGTTCTGCAGGTCGCCGTCCATGGTGACGATCGTGCGGCCGCGGCAAACGCGGAAGCCGGCTGCCATCGCCGCGGTCTGTCCGTAGTTGCGCCGGAACAGCACGAGCCGCAGGTGCGGGTCCTCGGCGGCCAGCTCGCGCAATACGTCGCGCGTGCCATCGTCGCTGCCGTCGTCGACGAGCACGATTTCGTAGGAGCGACCCAGTAGCTGCAGCGCGTGGGTCAGCGCCTCGTGCAGCGCCCCGACCGAGTCGCGCTCGTTGAAGATCGGCACGACCACGCTGAGTCCCGGAACTGTGTCGACCGGACCAGAGTCGACCCGTGCGGAGTCGACCGGTGCCGCGGCAGGGGTCCGATCCGCTGGTTCGAATCGCCTCGAAGGCGGCATGGCTGCAGAAGGGTCGCTCACGATGGCCCCGCGCATAGTGCGCTGCTGCACCGTGCGGCGCGAGCGTTCTCCAGCGCGTTTCCGTTCGGTGGCCAGCCGCCAGCACAGCCGGCCCAGGCGATGTTCATGCGACGATCCACGCCGAAGCGAGCATGGCAGCCAGCGCCGCGACCAACATCAGTAATAACACCGACCGACGCCGCTCGCCGCGGCGATGCCCAGGTCCCGGCAGCACGGTCGCGAACTCGCCCGGAAGCGCGCGTTCCGCGGCGGCGAAGTCCCCCGCTTGCACCGAGCGCAGCGCCGATCGCACCTGCCCGGGCAAGCGCTCGACGATTTCGTCGCGCAGCAGATCGGCAACCGTGAGGCCCTTGAACTCGCGCCGCAGCCGCAGGGTCGTTGGCGGCTCGGGGTCGCCCATGGGGCCCTCGACGCGACGGAGCTTCTGGCCTGCGGCTGAGGCGTCCCGCGGCGCACCAAACGTGCCCCCGTGCTGCGCGTCGCCATCCCCGTCATCCCCATCGCCCGTCACGGCCTTGCTATCGGCCGTCGACAAGGCCAGGCTGGAGGGTGCAGCCCGCACACGATTCGGCCTTCGGCTGAGGTATGGTGACACCGAACAGTCGGCCGGTTACCGTCCGCGCAACCCGCTCGCAGCTGCTCCGCCAAGCAGCAAGTCTAGCCCTTCGCATTCATGGATCGACCAGTCCGCATCGCCGTCGTCGGCTCCACCGACGAACGGCTGGTCGGCGACCTCCGCAGGCTTCCCCTGCGCCCCGAGGTGCGGCCCTGTGTTTCCCTGTGTGCCGACAGCGAGGCGTTGGCGCGGTTCGAGCCCGACCTACTACTCATCGCGTTGGGGAGCGACCCGGCCGAGGAGTTGGGCGCGCTGCGGCTGCTGCACCAACTGTGGCCAGCGATGGGGGTGATCGTCGTCAGCACGGCGGTCGACGAACTGGCGAACACACCGATCGCGCGGCGGCTGTCGGCGCGCCTGCTTGTCTACCCGGACGCACCCGGCCAACTCGCGGCGACCATCGAGCAAGCGCGCTTGGGCAGCGACCGGCCTCACGCCGAGGTCTTCGTCGATCTTGCACACGGCATCGCCGACGAGATCAACAACCCGCTGCTGTTCGTCTCCGGACACTTGCAGCTGCTGCGCGCGAGCCTCGAAGGTGCCCAGGAACGCGACCGCCGCGACCAGATCGCCGCTGCGCTCGCCGGCGTGCAACGCAT
>JBDSBS010000213.1:0-3162 GCA_039921435.1 Planctomycetota bacterium
GGCAGCCGGGCGACGAGGCCGTGATGGCGTCGCACGACTACGGTGCGATGCTCGACCAGTTTGCACTGCAGGCTCGGCGCCACGGCATGGTGAACAAGGTCGTGCACGTGCCGTTGCACCCTTCCGACGACGACCAGATCGTGCAGCGGTACTCGGAGGCGATCACGGCGCGAACGCGACTGCTGATGGTGTGCCACGTGGTGAACCTCACCGGGCAGGTCTTGCCGGTGCGCAAGGTGGTCGAGATGGCGCACGCGCGCGGCGTGCAGGTGATGGTGGACGGCGCGCATGCCTTCGCGCAGCTCGAATACCGGATCCCCGAGCTCGGCGCGGACTACTACGGCGCCTCGCTGCACAAGTGGCTCGGCTGTCCGCTCGGTGCTGGGATCCTCTACGTGCGCAAGGAACGCATAGCCAAGCTCTGGCCGATGTTCGCCGACGCTGGCGTGCCAGATGACGACATCCGCAAGCTCAACCACACGGGCACGCATCCGTCGCACACCGACCTCGCGATCGAGGACGCGATCGCGTTCCACGAGACGATTGGCATCGCGCGCAAGGAAGCGCGACTCCGCCACCTCCAGCAGTACTGGACGAGTCGCGTGCGCGGGCGGCCAGGCATCGTGCTCAACACGCCAGAAGACGCGGCGCGCACCTGTGCGATCGCCAACGTCGCGGTCGAGGGCGTGATGCCGGGTGAGCTGGCGCGACGGCTGATGGACGAGCACCGGATCTGGACGGTGGCGATCGATCGAAAGGAGGCGGGGGTCTCGGGTGTGCGCATCACGCCGCACGTCTTTACCACGACGGATGAACTCGACACGCTCGTGCGCGCGCTGGAGAAGATCGCCGCCAAGTAGCGGCGGGCGAGCTGTGCCTACTGGCGCAAGAACTCGACCACTCGATCGAACGCCGATGCGCTCTCGAGCAGCAGGCTGTGCCCGGCTCGCGCGATCGTCTCGGACCGCGCGCCGGCAATCTTGGCCGCCGTCGCCGCCACTTCACCAGGCAACGTGAGCATGTCCTCCGCGCCTGCCAAACACAGCGTCGGCCACTTTACGTTGCCGCACAGGCTCCCGCCGTCGAACGCCTGCAGTGCTCGAGCCTGCGCCCGCATGAAGGCGCGCGACTCTTCGCTCGGCTTGGTGCTGCGCACGATGTCGTCGACGACCGAGGAGCGCGCGTTCAGGAAGGTCTCGCCGAACAGGAACGGCGCCGTCAGTTCGCCGAGCCAGCGGCCGTCGATCTCGCTGCAGAGCAGTTCGAACCAGCGGTAGATGCGCTCGCCGCGCGGGGTAGAGATCGCCGAGCTGCACAGCATGACGAGTTTGTGCGCAGCCTTGCTCTGAGTTGCGGCGGCGGTGAGCGCGACCTTGCCACCGAGCGACGTGCCGACGAGGGCCACCGGTTGGGGCAGCGTCGCCGCCACCGCGAGCACGTCTTGCGCGGCCTGTGAGAAGTCGAACAGGCCGCCCGGCAGCGGGCTTGAAGGAGCGAGTCCGACCGGGTCCACAGCGCAGCACGTGAAGCCAGCGCGCGCGAAGCGGCGCGGCAGCGTGCCGAACAGCCGCGCCCCAGATCCGAGTCCCGGCACGAGCACGACGCCCGGTCCGTCGCCATCGCGCGTGTGATGGATCGTTCGCCCGCTGCGCTCGACGGTCGGCATGTGCAGTTCTGGGCGCCTCAGTGAGTGGGAAACAATCGGTTGCCAACTCTCTGCATGGCCGCGTAGGCGGCCATAGAGATCAATCTGAGAGCCTGTATCATCGTCCTCAGGCTCAGTTCTGGCGCAGCACGTAGACGCGCTCCACCTCGGGCAACATCGTCAGCACCACGTCGGCCGTGATCTGCAGACTCTCGGGCGACATGTTCTCGAGCGTGTCGCTCGCCTTGTGCCAGGTCGGGTTGCCGTTGAGGTCGATCAGATCCACGGCCGGGATGCCGACGTCGAGGAACGGCTTGTGGTCGTCTTTGGCGGCTTCGGCGCGCTGGAAGAAGTGCTTGTCGTGGCCACAGGCCACCGCGGCCGACCACAGGATCTTGCGCAGCCGCGCGGTCGAGTAGAGCTCCTCTTGGATGTGCAGGTCGGTGCGGCCGACCATGTCCAGCAGGATCAGCGCCTCGATGCGCGCCTCTTCGCCGAGCAGCAACGCCTCGCGGTGGTGCTTGGCGAAGCGCTTGCTGCCGAACAGCGCGCGCGCCGCGTCGTTCCACGCCCAGTCGAGGCTCTCCTCGCCGTCGAAGAACACGAGTTCGATGGTCGCCTCGAACTTCCGCGCGATGAGCACCGGTGCTAGGGCCAGCAGCAGTGCCGTGCCGCTACCGCCGTCGTTGGCGCCGACGAAGTGGAAGTTGTGCTCGGCCTCCTTGTGGCCGGTCGTGCACTTGGTGTCGTGATGGCAGCAGAGCACGATGCGCTCCTTCTTGCTGCCGGGGATCACCGCGGTGAGGTTTGTGAAGGTCAGCAGTTCCTTGCGATCGGTCCACGTGTCGCGCACGACCTCGAGGCCGAGCTGCTTGCAGTGTGTCTCGATGTAGTCGAGTTGTTTGGACCAGCCGGGTGTGGGCGCGGTGGCCGTGTGGCGCGGTCCAAAGGCGACGAGGTTACGAACGTGGTCGAAGGCCTTGTCGCCAAGGTCCGCGGGTGCCTTGGCCGCGGCGAGCGGCAGCACGGCGCGCTTGTCGATCTCCTGCTCTTGCGGATCCTGGCGCCGCGCAGCGGTCGGAGCGTTCGCGGCGGGGTCGCGGTTGGCAATGGCTGCCCCGATGCAAGCCGCGAGGCCCGTGACCAGCACTGCGACGAGCGAAGAAGTGCGCACCATGTACCTCCTGTTCACTTGTTCCTGTTCACTTGTGTGGCAGGCAGAATGTCTCGAGGTCCGGGAATGCCTGCATGACGAGGTTGCCCGCGAACGCAAGCGAAGCGGGGCTCGTCTGCGACAGGTCGTCGTCGGGCGTGTGCCACCACTGCATGTAGCGTTCGTCGACCTTGGCTTGCTCGCCCGGCTTCTGCGGCGGCACGCGCCGCGCGAAGTCGATCAGCAGCACGCTGGGCACGCCGTAGCCCGAGAACGTCTTGTGGTCGTCGGTGGTGCCCCAGTTCGTGCCCTTCTGCTTGTAGTAGGCGAGCTCCGCCTCGGTCGGGAACTTGTACATGCGCTC
>JBDSBS010000214.1:0-5702 GCA_039921435.1 Planctomycetota bacterium
GACGTTGGCCTCCGCTGGTCTGCAGACCCCGAATGACTTCTGCTTCCTGCCCGACGGCCGTGTTCTGATCGCCGACACCATCGGCGACGTCAAGCTCTACGCCGGCGGTCCCGTCGTCACGATCGGCACCGTGCCCAACGTCGAGTGGGGCGGTGAACGCGGCCTGCTCAGCATCGCTGCGGATCCGGGGTTCGCGAGCAACGGCTACATCTACGTCTACTACTCGGACGTCGGCGACGACTTCTTGCATCTCGATCGCTTCACGTGCTCGGGCGATCTCGCCAACGCCAGCAGCACGAACGTGTCGTTCGCGGCGGCCACTCGCCGTGTGATCCTCGGCACCGTGCCCGACGACAACTTCAATCACAACGGCGGTTCGGTGCGCTTTGGCCCCGACGGCCGGCTCTACGTGTCGGTTGGCGACGACGGCAACGACTGCAACGCCCAGGATGCGACATCCCAGAGTGGCTGCCTGCTGCGCCTGACGGTCAGCGCGCTGCCGCCGGGCGGCAACGTGGTGTTGCCTTCGTTCTCCTCGCTCGATCCCGGCGACAACCCACTCAGCTCGAACGTGGACTTCAGCCAGCTCGTGCTGGCGCATGGTCTGCGCAACCCGTTCCGTATGGAGATCGACCAGGTGACTGGCAACATCTACATCGGCGACGTCGGCGAGAATGCCGTGGAGGAGTACTCCGAGTACGTCTACACGGCGGGTGCTTTGCCGCTCGTCAACTTCGGTTGGCCGTGGCGTGAAGGCAATCAGAACAGTTCTGGCTGCGTAGGCTCAGCGCCGATCGGACTCGTCGAGCCGATCGCGGCCGTCTCGCACAGTGACAACTGGCTGTCCGTCATGGGCGGCCCGCGCTACCGCAATCAGGGTGGCGCGCTCGACTTTGGCCCGGGCTACGAAGGCTCCGCGTTCTTCCTCGACTTCTACGAGGGAGAGCTGCGCCGGCTGGTCTACGCGGGCGGCTGGGCACCAGCCCCGGCGGCACCGGGGCAACCCAACGCAACGAGCTGGGGCACCGACTTCGGCTCTGTGACGAGTCTGCGGCAGGGACCCGACGGTGCTCTGTGGTTGACGCAGCACGGGTTCAGCCAGGGGTCGGGAACCTTGAAGCGCATCCGCTTGTCGGGGCCGAGCAACAGCGTGGGGGTGGTCAGCGGCAACGGCCAGAGGGGCCCGGCTGGCGAAGCGTTTGCCGCGCCGCTCGTAGTGCAGGTGTTCGATGCGGTCGGCAACCCGCTGCCCGGTGGTGCCGTCGACTTCTCGATCGCGGGACCCGGTGTCTTGTCGACGAGCAATCCCGTTATCGCCGGTCCAAACGGCATGGCGCAGACTTCGGTGACCGCGCTCTCTTCCGGTGGTGCCATCTCGGTGACGGCGACGACGCCAGGTGCCACCGCCGCGACGCTCGGACTCTACGTGCGCAAGATCTCGGCCGTGTCCGCGGGCACGCTGCTCGTGCTGTCGATCGCCAATGCGACGACGGCGGTGCCTGCCCAGGTGCCCTACGTGGTGATGATCTCCTTCCCGGGTTCGTCTGTGCTGCCGACCTTGCTCGGCCCGATCTGCACGGATCCGTTCTACGCGTTGACCGTGGTCATCGAGGATGGCACCGGCATTTTCAACTTCGTGTCCTTCTCGGGCACTGGCGGCATCGGTGCACCGGGGTTGACGAAGCTGTACATCGTGCCATCCGGCCTGCTGACGGGATCCCTGATGAAGTTCCAGGCGCTGGGTCTCGACCCGGTTGCGGGCTGGTTCCGTACGAACTGCGAGGCCGTGCAGTTTTGATCCTCGCGCGACGCGCCGTCGCGACGCGCCGTCGCGGAATGGCGATCGGCCTGTCGTCCGTGATCGTTCGCCTGCGGAATGGCAGGAGCGAGGGCCGGTGCTCGTCGTAGACTCGGCCTCCGTAGCCTGCCCAGCCATGAAACGCCGCACCTTGCTGTCTCTGCTCTTCGCGCTCGCGCTGGTCGCCGCCTACTTCGGCGTCACGAGCTACATCCGCGCCCATGTCGACGAACTGATCCAGCACTCGGTCGGCAAGCATCTGCCTTCGTTCTTGCTGGCGGATCGTTCGGGCAAGACGTGGACTGCGGCCGATCTGCAGGGCAAGCGCGCCATCCTGCACTTCTTCCGCTCGCGTTGCCATTCGTGCGAGGTCGAAGCACCTGCGATCCGCGCACTCGAGGCGAAGCTGCCGGCCGATGTCGTGCTGCTGCACGTGATGACCGACGCCGTGCTCGAGTTCGACCCCGAATTGACCGCACAGACCATCGCCAGCAAGCAGTTCGCAAGACCCGTACTGATGGCCGATGCCCCGTTCGTCAACGAGTTTCACCGGCTCAAGTGGTCGAACGTCACGCCGATCACCTACGTCGTCGACGCGGCGGGTGTCGTGCGCTTCGGATTGCGCGGCGCACAGACGCAGGCGGCCATCGAAGCCGCATTGGTTGCGGCGCGCTGATCGTTGCCGTCGCCGTCGGCGTGCAAGGTGCGGACGGAGCTGTCGGGATCGAACCACCGATCAGGGCAGGGCGTCTCAAGCTCGCAGGACCGCAAAAGAGCGCCTTTCTCCCGCCACTATGGCGCAGTTGCCGTCGACCGGGCGAAAGAGCGCGTTTCCGGGTAACCTACCGAGACACTCTCCCTCGAGTGCCTCGTTTCCTGCGGCCGCCCTCGTGGACGCAGCCACCTCTCCTGACCTGAAAATCATGCGGACCTTCCTAGCTTCCTTTGCGGCGATTCCCCTCCTCTTGACTGCTGCCAGCGCGCAACAGTGCTTCGAACAGAACTTCGGCACGCTCTGCCCGATCACGGGTGGCGTAGCCGGCTACGGCGACGACGTGTTGTTCGACCTGCAGCCGATGAACATCACGTTCCCGATGGGCGGGCTCTCGGCGAGCTACACGCACGCCCACATCTGCTCGAACGGGGTGCTCTACCTGACGAATGGTACGCCGAGCGCCGGTTCGACCTACGCCTACCAGACCACCGCCTTCTTCGTCGGTGCAGCAGGCGCGGCGCCGCGCATCGCGCCCTTCTGGATCGACCTCGAGAGCGTGCAGGCCAACGGTGGCGGTGTGTTCTTCAACAACACCATCCCCGGCAAGTTCGTCGTGACGTGGGCCAACACCGTCGAGTGGGCAGCTCAGTCGCCGACCTTCACGATCCAAGCGCAGCTCTACGCGAACGGCGACGTGACGTTCTTCTACAGCGCGAGCGTGACCGGCATCACGGTGGGCTTCGCGCCGCAGTTCACCTCGCGGTGCGGGCTCTCCGCCGGCAACGGAGTCACGGATCCGGGCTCGGTCGACTTGTCAGCGGGCGGCAACATCAGCACGGGTCTCGCAATGTACGAGGAGTTCCCGCTAAGCGTGTTCGACCTGCAGAGCAAGTCGGTGACGTTCATCAACGTCGGCACCGGGTACGTTCAGACGGTTGCTTCCTGTGCGCCCGCCTTCCACGAGAACTACGGAACGGGTTGCTACAACATCAGCGACTCGTTCTATCAGTTCCTGCCGGATGCCACGAATGCGCCGACGTTCAACGGTCAGTCGATGACGCTCACGCCGGCGGGCAGTGGCTATTTGGTGTCACAGGGTGGCGGCACCTATGTGACGCCAGTCAACCCGACGGCGCTGACTCTGACGGACGACGGCGAAGTTTCGCGAATGCTGTCGATCCCGTTCCCCACGGCTGCGGGCCCAGTGAACCCGATCTTCGTCGGCGCCAATGGCTGGGTCTCGATGGCGGCCAACGCCACTTCTGCCAACTACGTCCCAGACGCCACCGTCTTCCTGAATGCGCCGGTGACGGCCTTCTGTTCGTGGCACGACTTCAACCCGACCGAAGCCGGTAGCGGCCAGGTGCAGTATCACGAGGCCGTCGTGTCTGGCGCGACGATCGCCTACATCACGTGGAACGGCGTCGAGAACTACCCGACCACCCTCGCCAATCCGAGCACGCTGCAGTTCCAGCTCAACCTGACGACCGGCGCCGTGAAGTACGTGTGGCTGACCATTGACGGTGACATCACCAGCCCCTTCGGCAGCGGGCACCTCAGGGGCTTCTCGCCCGGTGGCCCGTCGGTCGACGGTGGCAGTGTCAACCTCGCTACGTCGTCGCCGTTCGTGACTGGGATGAACGTCTCCGCTATGCAGCTCGCGGCATCGCCCGCCCCCATTTCGAGTGTCACGATGGGCACGACGGTGTTCTACACGTCGACGAACATGCGCGAGTACGCCACGGGCTCGGGCGTCTACATCGGCATGGCAATCTTCTCCCTTGCCGGGATCCCGGGTGGGTTCGATCTCGCTCCCATTGGCGCACCGGGCTGCAAGGCCTTCGTCGGCTCGCTCGACTACACGCTCGTCATGGTCGGTGCGACGCCGACCAACTCCGTGAGTCTCATCCTCCCCCCGCTGCTGCCTGTGGGGACGCAGATCTACGCGCAGAGCATCGGCCTCATCACCCCCAACAGCCTGCCCAACGGCCAGAACGCCTTTGGCCTGTTGGTCAGCAACGGCGTGCGCACCTACATCTCGGCGTTTTGACCGAGGCGGCGAAGGCGGCGCGCCCCTGGCGCGCCGCCGCGTCTCTCTTTCGGAGGAAGCGTCGACGGCGACTATTCGGGCAGCTGCAGCAGCATGTTGATCCAGGCCGCCACGCCGAGTGATGCGGCGTCCAAGTGCAGGCCGGTGTGCGTAGCGTAGAAGAGCCTCTCCGTGTCGGGCGCGTAGAGGGGCACTGCGCGCGCGCTCGCAACGCTGACGATGCCGTCGGTGCTGTTGCCCAGGTCGCCGTAGATCGAGTGGTAGACGGTCGCATTGTCCACGTATGTGGCGTTGAGCTGTTCGGTGAAGCTGCCAGCACCTTCGGTGAGGTCGGGGCCAGCCTGCAGGAAGCGGGCGTCGGCGGCAGGCAGGATCGGCAGCAGAGCTGCGAGGATCTCGCTGGCCGTTGTCGAGCCGGCGTTGGGTGTGCCCAGCAGGATCAACTTGTCGACGACCGAACTCAACGTCGGGTCGCCGGCTGAGCGGCCTGGCCGGCTCGTGTCGTCGGTCGACCGCTCGAGCATGTAGCGCGCCACGAGACCGCCCATGCTGTGCGCGATGATCGTGCAGCCGAAGCCGGGACGCAGTCTCTGGCGCACGAGGTCGTAGAGGGCGTTGGCATTGGCGGCGACGCCGCGCGCCGACGGGTACACTGCGAGCACGATGTTCGCGACCGCGGGATCGATGTTGGCGATCAGGTCCCCGGTGCCGCGGAAATCGAGTGGAGAACCCGCGAGCCCGTGCAGGATCAGCACGTTTTGGTTCGCCGGCGAGGCCCAGAACGACTCGAGGCTGCCGCGACCGAGATGCACGCGCTCGGCGCCGTTCTCGCTGGTGACCTCCACGCCGAAGAGGGTCTCCGTGCCAGTCTCGGCGGCGGGGTCGACGAGCATGAATCCTTGGGTGAAGAGTCGGTGCAGATCGCCATCCAAGGCAACGAACTGACCGAGGCGGCTCGTTGCAGCGGTGACGGTCTGCCTCAGCTCGTTCACGGCCGACAGGGGCAGAGCGCCGAACGGCCCGGAGGCCGCTGGCCGCGAGAACATGGCGAGCAGAGTCGGTTCGGGATCGTTCTCGCTGAAGAGGGCCGCTCCGGCGCGAATCGTGATGGCAACGGTTCGGCTGCCGAAGTCGATGTT
>JBDSBS010000215.1:0-2509 GCA_039921435.1 Planctomycetota bacterium
CGCCAGTTGCGCGGTCTGTCGGTGACAGCACCTTGGAAGGGAACGATGGCAGCGCTGTGCCAACGGCTCGACGAAGAGGCGATGGGCACGGGTGTGGTCAACACGATGATAACCGAGGCCCACGGCGTGTTGGCCGGCCACAACACCGATGTCGCAGGCGTGAAGGCGGCGCTCGAGAAGGTTGTCTCGCGCGAGCCGAGCGGGCGTTCGGCAGTCGTACTCGGCACCGGCGGGGCCGCGCGCGGCGGCGTCGTGGCGCTGCTGCAAATGGGTTTTGCGGTGACCATGCTTGGTCGTTCGCTCGAACCCGCGCGCGAGTTCGCCAAGGCCCACGGCGTGCGGCTCGGCAGCTTGGGCTTGCACCAGATCACGGTCGCGAACCCCGCCGTGGTCGTGCACGCGACTCCGGTTGGCAGCGCCGGCCGCGACGTGGACGAACGGCTGATCGAAGGCTACCGACCAGCGCCGGGCACGGTCGTGCTCGACATGGTCTACCAACCGTTCCACACGCGTTTGTTGCGAGACGCGATCGAGGCGGGCGCCATCGCCGTGCCGGGCGTCGAGATGTTCCTCGGCCAAGCGGCGGCGCAGGTGCGGCTGTTCACGGGTGCCACCGTCGAGCCAGCGACGCTGCGGGCGTGCCTGGCCGGAACCGTGGTGGCACCGGAATGATGGCGCCAGAAGGGCGCACGGCGTTTGGGGTGTGAAGTTCGAATGCCCGGTGCAACAGCGCCGGGGCGGGCACTCGAGTCTCGAGCCTTGCATCATTCGGGCCACCATTGTCGGCGATTGCGATCCGGGCGATGTTGCGCGAGGTCGCCCGGTTGCGTAGACCCACACCTGCGTGCGCTGCCTCGTTCCCAACCCGGGCTTCGCCCGGAACCAGAGACTCATCATCGTCGCGCTGGCCTGTGCCTCCAGCCTCGCGAGCCAGGCTGGATCCGCCGCGGAGTTCACCTTCGGTTCTGCGACCGTCGACGGGCACCGGTATCCATACCGCCTGCTCGAACCGATGCCGCATCAGCGAGCCGTGCCGCGGCCGCTGGTGGTGTTCTTGCACGGTGCGGGCGAGCGAGGCGAGGACAATCAGGCGCAGCTGACCTGGCTGCCGCGCCGAATGGCCGAGGCGTCGCATCGAGAGCGGTTCCCATGTTATGTGCTGGCGGTGCAGTGTCCCGCTGGCGAGAAGTGGGTCGATGTCACCTGGGGCGAGGTCGAACCGGCACCCATGGCGACCAAGCCCACGCCGTCGCTCGCGGCAGTGATGCAAGTCATTGCCGAGCTGGTGCAGCTGCCCGGGGTCGATCCGGCGCGCGTCTATTTGACGGGGCTATCGATGGGCGGCTACGGTACCTGGGATCTGGCGATGCGGCGACCCCATTGGTTTGCGGCCGCGGTGCCCATCTGCGGCGGCGGTGATCCGCGGAGCGCTTCGGCGCTGCTCGGTTTGCCGATCCAGATCTGGCACGGCGCCGACGACCGCACCGTGCCCGTGATCCGTTCGCAGCAGATGGCCGCCGCGCTGGGCAAGCTGGGCGCCGTGTTCGACTACCGCGAAGTGCGGGGCGTGGGCCACGACGTCTGGCGGCAGGCATTCGACGAAGGCGGTGCCCTGCCGTGGCTGTTCGCGCAGGATCAGCGGCAACAACAGCGGGGTCGGTTTGCCATGCCAGCACTCGTACCGGCGCCGGACACGTTCGTCAGCAAGACGGGGCAGTTCGTATTGCTGGCGTCGTCGGGATGCATGGCGAGCGAGCGGGCGCGCGCCAGCGCCTTGCTGCTGCTCGACGCACTCGAGCTGCCCGCCGCTTTGCGCCCAGGCCTGCTCGGGCTCGCGACCCCGCGTCGCGGCGACTTGGTGGTCACCATCGATGGGCAGCTGCGGTCCGACTTCGTCATCGATGTGGGAGAGTCGCTGCAGGTGACCGGTCGCGACGAGGCGGCACTGCGGCGAGGTGTGGCGGCGGCGGTCCAGGCCTTGCGCACTCTCCCCGACCACACGTGTCCAGCGGGGCGCATCGTTCGCGCTCGGGCTGGGCACGGCGGCCGCGTGGTTTTGGGCCCGAGCCCAGCTCCCTGGCACCTCGATTCGCTGCTGCGCGCGATCCGTCTCTGCTGGCTACACGGAGCTACCGAGCTCGAGCCGGGACCAGCAGGGCTTGCCCTGCAAGCGCGCGAATCGGAGCTGCTGCGGCAGGAGGCCCTGCGCTGCGGTGTGCTGCTCGTACCCGGCAACCACGAATCCGGCACCGAAGATTGGCCAGGCAAAGCATCGGTTGTCTTCGACAGCCTGCCGGATCTGCAGACTCTGCTGACCCAACCGCTGCCGGCCGATGCCAACGGCGGGCCTTTCCTGCTGCGCTTGCCACCGGGCCCGCCGGACACAAGTCTCGACCTGCTGGCCCTGCAGCTGCCGACCGCCGCCGAACGCGTGCAGAAGGCGGGGCGAACGTTCCATGTGGGCGGCTTCTTGAGTCGCCTGGCGTGTCAGCTTCGTCCCTAGTCAGGA
>JBDSBS010000216.1:0-2961 GCA_039921435.1 Planctomycetota bacterium
AAGGCGATCGACGTGCTGGTGCCGCTCGAGCGTGGTGGCAAGGCCGGCCTGTTCGGTGGTGCCGGCGTCGGCAAGACCGTGCTGCTGACCGAGATGATCCACAACATGGCCGGCCATCACGAGGGCGTCAGCCTGTTCTGTGGTATCGGCGAACGCAGCCGCGAAGGCGAAGAGCTCTACCGTGACATGAAGGAGGCCGGGGTCTTGCCCCACATGGTGATGGTCTTCGGTCAGATGAACGAACCGCCGGGAAGCCGCTTCCGCGTCGGGCATGCCGCCTTGACGATGGCCGAGTACTTCCGCGACGACGAGCACCGCGACGTGCTGTTGCTCATCGACAACATCTTCCGGTTCATCCAGGCCGGCATGGAGGTCTCGGGTCTGATCGGCCAGATGCCTTCGCGCCTCGGCTACCAGCCCACCATGGGCACCGAGCTGTCCGGCCTCGAGGAGCGCATCGCCAACACCGACCGCGGCGCCATCACCTCCATCCAGGCCGTCTACGTGCCCGCCGACGACTTCACCGATCCGGCCGCCGTGCACACGTTCTCGCACCTCTCCGCCTCCATCGTGCTCTCGCGCAAGCGCGCCAGCGAAGGCCTCTACCCGGCCATCGACCCGCTGCAATCCAACTCCAAGATGGCCACGCCCGGCATCGTGGGAAAACGCCACTACGAACTGGCGCAGCAGATCCGGCGCACGCTGGCCCAGTACGCGGACCTCAAGGACATCATCGCCATGCTCGGGCTCGAGCAGATTTCACCCGAGGACCGCAAGGTGGTCGCCCGCGCGCGCCGGCTCGAACGCTTCCTCACCCAGCCGTTCTTCACCACGGAGCAGTTCACGAGCCACAAGGGCAAGCTGGTCAGCCTCGAGGACACGCTGCATGGCTGCGAAGCCATCCTGCACGATGAACTCGCGGACTATGCGGAGAGTGCGCTCTACATGATCGGGGCGATCTCGGAGGCGAAGAAGAAGAGCCCCGGCGCGCCGACCGCGAAGGCCGCCGAACCCGCTGGCGAACCCGCTGCGGAGCCCACTGCCGAGCCTTCCGCGGCAGCCGAGAAGGAGGTGCAAGGTGCCGCCAAACCTCATGCATCTTAGAGTCCTGCTCCCATACCAGGTCTTCGTCGAGAAGACCGGCGTGTCTCGCATCGTCGCCGATACGCGAGCGGGCTCGTATGGCTTGTTGCCCCAACGGCTCGACTGCACCGCCGCGCTGACCCCCGGCATCCTCATGTACGAGACCGAGGCGGACGGCCAGGTCTTCCTCGCCGTCGATGAAGGCGTGTTGGTCAAGGCCGGTGCCGAGGTGTTGGTCTCGGTGCGCCGGGCAGTGGGGGGCGCGGACCTGCAACATCTTCACGAGCTGGTCGCCAAGGAGTTCCTCGACGTCGACGAGCGCGAGCGCGATGCGCGTTCGACAATGGCACGATTGGAGAGCGGCTTCCTGCACCGCTTCGCGGCATTGCGCCATGACTAACCCGGAGAACGGGAAGCCCCCGCCAACGGCGCCGAACTTCGCCGAGCGCGTCGGTGAGAAGGTGGCGCGCAAGCTCGAGGCCCAGCAGAGCCCGGCGCACGTCTGGTTCGGCCTGGGCATGATGGGGCTGATCGGCTGGTCGGTCGTGGTTCCGACCCTGCTCGGTGCGGGGATCGGCGTCTGGCTCGACCATGGCTCTGCGGGCGCGTTCTCCTGGACGCTGGCGCTGTTGCTGGCCGGGCTGATGCTCGGCTGCATGAACGCGTGGCATTGGGTCGCCAAGGAAGACAAGGCCATGCGCGAGGACCGGGGGGAACACGATGTCTGAGACGCTGCTCTTGCTGCTGGCGTTCGCCGCGGGCTGCGCGCTCGGCGCGTTCTTCTTCGCCGGTGCGGGCGCGGCGCGCGGCCTTGTTCACGGCGTCGAGCTGCTGGTAACGGCAGACCTTGCGGATCGTGCGGTCGGTGCTCGCGTTTGCGCTTTAGCACGACGAACGACCGCATGAGGTCGAGCAGCGCCGTTGGTACTAGCGTGCCGAACAGCAGCACGTTCTGCGGCGTCGGCTCTCGGCCGACGAGCGTCTGCAGCTGGGCGAGAGCGTTGCCGTCGCGGACTTCCACTCGGCGAACTGCCGACGGTGGCCGAGCGCTCGGGCCGCGGTCGAGCGGGTGCGAGTTCAGTCGGCTGCCCACGCGATCGCGCTCGACGGCAACCGCCAGTCGTGGTTGCGCGCCGCGGCCGTCTATCAGCGCATGGAGCCGACATCGGCCAGGTTGCACTGCGCGCAGGCGCCGAACCGTGTGCTCGATGCACCGGGTGTCCACGAAGGTGCCTTCGCGTTCTTGAACGGCTTCACCGAGTTCCGCTTCATGCAGGAGTTCGCACCGCCCGGGGCGAACCTGCGCGGTGCGGTGTCGAGCACGCAGGAATGGCGCGACGTGCTGCGCGAGATGGCGGCGGCGGCGGCGAACACGCAGGTGCTCGAGCAGGCGTTCACCGTGCAGTGGGACGACGGGGCGCTGGCACCGTTCACGCTGGATCCGCAGTGGCCGCGGGAGCCATGGCCCGGCACGACGTTCGGCTACGCGTTCGTCGCCCACACGCGGCCGTTCGCGGGTTCGCGGCGGCTCGTGCGCATGCCCGTGCGTTCGGCGGCACAGCGGGAACTGCAACTGCGCGCGCGGTGCGGTGCGCGCGCTTGGTCGGACGAGTCCGTGCTGATGTCGCCGAGCAACGCGTGCACGTCGAGCTAGTGGTGCGCAATGGGAATGACGAACAGACCTTCGCGCTGGGGTCGGTCGGACTCGCGCATCGTTGAGCGTAGCACCTTGTCGCGCTACTCGGCTTCGCCGACGTGCACGCGTGCTTCGGTCATGTGCGTCGGATGCGCACTCCGGTCGGATCGACGACCGTGAAGCTGCCGACGAGTTGATCGGCGATGTCTCCCAGTGCCGTGCCGACCCGGTCGGCGCGTTCG
>JBDSBS010000217.1:0-3091 GCA_039921435.1 Planctomycetota bacterium
GCGCCAAACCGAGTTTGGCGCGAACGCTCCTTGGCACCGGCTCGCTGCTGTTCGTGGCGACACCCTCGCATTCCGCGGCGGACGCCGACCTCGCACATTGCCATGAACTCCCAGACGTTCTTCATCGCGTTCTCCTTGGCCCTGCAACTTGCCGCGCAGGACCACCTTCCCTCACCGATCCAAGCGGTCGGCAAACAACTGGCCCTTGCCGACAGTGCGGGTCTGCAGACCGCGCGCGACGGCGCCGGATTGCGGGGCGGCGGCGCCGACTACCGCGTGCACTTCACCGGCAACGGCATGCGCTTCGAACCAGCACTCGGCAAGGCAGCGCCAGAGACGGCGCATCTGGCACTCGTGCCGACCGCGGTTCGGCGCGGCGAGGTGCCCGTTGCCGGGTTGCCTTCGTCGAACGCACCCACGGCTGATGCCTGCCTGGCGACCTACACGCACGCGCCTGGTGTCGAGGAACGTTATGACGTGCGCCCCGAAGGAGTGGAGCTGTCGTGGCGCTTCGCGCAGCCGCTCGCCGGTTCCGGCGATCTCGTCGTGCGCTATGCCGTCGACAGCAGCCTCGGCGCGCCGCGAACGGATGGCCGAACCCTCGTGTTTGCGGGCGAGCACGGTGGCGTACGCGTCGGCGGCGTCACGGGCCTCGACGCGCGCGGCCGCTCGGTCGACGGCGGTCTGCAATGGATCGACGGCGGTCTCGAGATGTCGCTGCCAGCGTCGTTCGTCGCGACGGCAACCTACCCGATCGTGCTCGATCCGCTGATCGGCACGATCGTCAGCATCAGCTCCGGCCTGACCTACGCCGATGGCGCTCCGGACGCCGCCTATGACGCGACGACCAACCGCTTCTTGGTGGTCTGGCAACGTACGTTCTCTGCGTCCAACGTCGATGTGCGCGGCCAGCTGGTCACGGCCGGCGGCTCGCTTGTCGGCACGACGATCTTCTTCGGCAGCGCTGGCGTCGCGTCGCCGCCGCGCGTCGCCAACCTCGGCGTGCGCGATCGATTTGGCGTCGTCTGGACGCAACTGGTTGGCAGCACCAGCACCGTCGAGTTGCAGACGGTCGAAGCCGGCAACGGGGCCCTGACGTTCTCGGCGATCGTCGCCACGTCGACGACATCCCAGTTCCAGAGCGCCGACATCGGCAGCCAGTGCGAAGCACCGATCGGCACGAGCCGCGGGTTCGTGATCATCTACGAGGACAACGACGTCGATGCGATCCGCGCCCGCCGCTACTGGTTCAACGCCGCGGATACCCTACTCGCGTCATCGGCGTTCTCGGTCTTCACCGATGTCTTGTTGGGTTCGACCTACGTGCAGCCCGCAATCGCGCGCACGGCGTCGGACGATGGCCGGCTCCTGGTCGTAGCGCGGCGCAAGAGCACGCTGTTCACCAACTCGTACATCGAGGGTGCCGCGATCAACGCGGGCAACAACACAGTGAGCGCCACCGGGACGATCGCGTCGAGCTCGGCCAACGAGCTGTTCTTGCCGGATGTCGACGGCTACGCCAGCAGGTGGGTCGTCGCCTGGGAACGTAGCGGCATGAGCGCGGTCTACGATGCCGTGCGCGTGGCGCCGGTGTTCCTCGATGGCGGCACAGGGCTCTTGACGGGAACGTTCGCGACCTTCGGTGGCTCCCTGCTGACGCGCGCGTCGGCGCCGACGGTCGGCTACACGCCGGGTCGTACGTGGCTGGGTTACCAGAACGTCAGCACGCTGCCCTCGACGTCGACGACGTTGCGCGTGGCGGCGATCGACAGCGGCAGCTGCGCGAACTGTAACGACCCGTTCATCGTGCCCTTTCCCGATGGCACACGCATCGTCGTCGCCACGATGACGTCCGGTGGGCTGACCACGGGCGAAGATGCGCTCGCCGTCTACCACGACACCTTCGACGACGTCAACGCGCAGTTGCTGCGCAACTACGGCACCAGCGGCGGCTACAGCAACCTTGGTGGCGCGTGCGGCGCAAGTGGCTTCCAGAGCTTCTCGCACTCGCCCGGCATCGGCAGCAGCGGCTTGCGCAACACGCTCGCTGGTCTGCCCGCGACGACGCTCGCCGCCATCTTCAACTTCAGCCCGCCGACGACGACCTCTGCGTGCGGTCCGTGCGTGTGGACACCGTTCTCGGTGACGCTGTCGCCGCCGATCCTCAGCGGCACGGCCACGGTCGAGTTCGGGATTCCGTGCCTGGCGAGCTTGGTCGGGCAGCAGTTCGAAACGCAGTGGACGACGATCGACTTCAGCCAGGCGCCGTGTCCGTTCTTCCCTGGGCTGACCAACTCGAACCGTTTGTTGATGACGATCGGTCAATGAGCGAGGCCGAGTGAAGCGGGCTGGCGCCGCGCAAGGGCGCGGTGCTGGCTCGAACGCGTGTTGCACCGACTACGCAGTTGGTGGAGCTTCTGCTTCGTGTGCCTTCTTGCGGCCGCCGAAGAGCTTGGCCAGGAGGGCGCCAATCGCGACGATTCCGACGAGGATCGGCTTGATGAACGCCTTCAGCAACAAGCCGAGCTTGGCGAACAGGCCGGCCTTTGCCGCCAGGCCGCCGGCGATGAGGCCGCCGATGCCGTAGGTGGCGAGCTTGTCGGTGCTGGCATTGAAGTCGCTGTAGCGTTGGCCTTCGACGAACTCCGTCCCTTGCAGCAGGTACTTGCTGTGCTCGGCGATCAGCGGCAGCTGATCGATGTCGCCAACGCCGTTCACGACGAGGTGGCCACGGCGGCCCAGCACGCGCACGTTGTAGTTGAGGGTCTCGCCGCCGCTCGATTCGAACTGGAGCCTCTCGGCCCAATAGAGCTTGTGCTGCGCCTTGTCGTAGTGGGGGGGCTCGGCCCAGCCGAGCAGGTCACGCCGCCGCCGCCGGCCTTCTTGCGTTCCTTGCTCTCTTCTTCGGCACCTGCCTTCATGTCGGCAAGCAGCTGGTTGTAGTCGGGCGCCTCGTCGTCGGCGACGTGGCCTTCGTCCGCGTAGCTGTAGACGGCAAACGCGTGCGAGTCGGCGAAGTCAGGTGGGATCGCAACACCGAGGATCGAGGAACCGGGCCGGTTGCCGAGATCGGTCAAGAACCGACGTCCAT
>JBDSBS010000218.1:0-5517 GCA_039921435.1 Planctomycetota bacterium
GTCTGCGCCTGGGCGAACGGCGCCGGCTGGTCGAACTGGGTGACGTTCGCGCCGAGCTCGAGGTCGTGCGCCGCGGACTGCAGGCATGCGTTGCGACCGGGACCGCGAGCAAGCTCTCTGTGCTCAAGGAGTTCTCCGTGATGGGCAAGACCGGTACCGCCGAAGTCGGGGCGGACGACCAGAACAACGCCTGGTTCGCCGGCTATCTGCCGTGGAGCAGCCGCGACGGCGTGCAGCTCTGCTTCTGTGCGGTGGTCTATTGGGTCAAGGACAAGACCTACGGGGGCGAGGCGGCCGGGCAGGTGGCTGCTGACCTGTTGACGCAGCTGCGGACCGATCGCGAGTTGTATGGGCGCTACCTGCAACCAGAGTCGGGCCGATGACGGATTGGACGAACGTGCAGCAGAAGCGCCGGCTCGAAGTGCTGCGGCACGTCGACCCGTGGCTCGTCTTGTGCACGGCGGCGCTGGCGCTGTGTGGCCTCGCGTTCATCGGCTCGGCGACCGGCGACGATGCGCTGTTCGCCACCCAGCAGGGTCGGCAGGCGCTGTTCTTGGTGTGCGGTGCTGGGCTCGGGTTCTTCCTGCTGTTGCCGCACTACGTGCACATGCTGCGGCTGTCGTGGGTCGTCTACGGCGTCGTGGTGCTGTCTCTCCTCGGCTTGCCGTTCTTCGCTCCGGAGATCAACGGGGCTCGCCGCTGGTACGCGTTCCCGGGCTTCTCGATCCAGCCGAGCGAGTTCGCAAAGCTCGCCGTGGTCTTGGCGCTCGCGGCTTTGCTGCGCTTCAAGAGCCGCGCTCGCACATTCGACGGGCTGTTCGTGCCGATGCTCGTCGCTGCCGTGCCGGCACTCTGCATCCTGCGGCAGCCGGACCTCGGTAGTGCGCTCGTGTTCGCGCCCGTGTTGATTGCGATGTGCTACGCCGCTGGTGCACCCGTGCGCAGCATCGTTCTCGTGCTCGCAATCAGCGTCGGCATTGCGGTGTTTGCATACCTCGAGTTGCTGCACGACTACCAGAAGGGTCGCATCTCCGTGTGGCTGCAGCACTGGACGTGGGACGAGACGAACCTCGGCACGCAGGCCGTGCGCGAGGTGCTGCGCGTTCGTGGTTACCAACCTTGGCAGGCGCTCATCGCCATGGGTGGCGGCGGACTCACGGGCTTTGGCCTCGGCCAAGGCCCGCAGAACCGGTATGACTTCCTGCCCTATCGCAGCGAGGACTACGTGTTCGCGGTCGTCGGCGAAGAGGTCGGTTGGCTTGGCTGCCTGATTGTGCTGGCGCTGGTCGGTGCGCTCGTGTTCGGACTCCTGGCGATCGCGTCGCGTACGCGAGAACGCTTTGGTCGCCTGTGCTGCGTCGGCATGGCCGTGTGGATCGGCGCCCAGTCGCTGTGCCACGTCGCGGTCTGCGGTTGGCTCGTGCCGGCGACGGGGCTGCCGATGCCGCTCGTGAGCTACGGTGGCAGTTCGACGCTGGCGACGCTGTTGGGCATCGCCGTGTGCCTCAACATCGGCGCACGACGAGAACCCATCCTCGCGGCGGATGGGTTCCAATGAGAGAGGTCCTGGTTCGTGCGCGGCCCGCGCGCCGTTGGCCGTTCGGCGCTGCGGTGATGCAAGGACCGCCTGATGCGAAGGCGGGGCGGCTACTTGCCGCCGCCTTCCTTGCTGTTCTTCAGGTACGCTTCCCAATACTTGCGGTACTTCTCGGGCACTTTGGGGGCTGAGCCGCGGTTCTTGATCGCATTGAGGTAAGGCTGCAGTTCGCCCCATGACCCCTCACCCTTGCCGGGCTGGCCAGGGCCGATCTCGGACTCGGGCGGCCGGTTGCCCGTGGTGTTCTGGCCGGGGCCTGGCGCCTCTTGGGCACCCTGCGGCTGCTGGCCCTCGGGCTTCTGACCCTCGGGCTTCTGACCTTGCGGCTGTGGTTGGCCCTCTTCGCCCGGTTGCTGTCCCTCACCCTCCTTGGGCTGCTGTACGAAGTCCGGCGTCTGATTCTCGCGCCGATTCTGCTGACCTTGACCCTGGCCAGGCTTCGGCTGGCCCTGGCCGTCGCGCGGCTGCTGCTGTTGCTGGCTCTGGCTCGAGCTGCTGCTGCTCTGGTTCTTCATCTGGGTGAGCTTCTCGATGAGCTGGTCGATGCCGCCCTCGACGCTATCGCTCTGCTCACGAGCCTTCTGCAGCAGTTCCTTGGGTCGGCTGCGAGTCTGGTTCTTGCGACCTGACTCGAGCAGCAGGCGGTCGATCTCCTGCAGCTGTTCGTCGACGTTGCGCGCGATCTCCTGGATCTCGTGCATGGGGTCGCGGCCTTGGGCGGCCAGCGGTGTGGACAACTGTAGAGGCATCCACAGCAGGGCCATGGAAGCCAACGGCAGGCAGCGGAAACACAGTGAGAAGGTCTGCATTGGTTCTCCTAGCGGCCGCGGCCGCCTGGCTTGGGGGGGTCCTGTCCTTGCTCGTCGCCTTGCATGGCCTGCATGGCCTCCTCGACGCCACGTTTGATCTGCTGGAACAACTTCGTGATCTCGGCGTGCCGGTGGGCCAGTCGCTCAATGAGCGCGACCTCGGAATCGGAGATCGCCTCGTCCGCGCGCACTTCGACGAGCGTGCGCAGGTCGTCGGTGGCCCGGCGCGTGTCGGTGCCGAGTTGCTTGAGCATCTCGAGTTCAGCGATCAGGGAGACGAGCTTCTCGCGCTGCTGGTTGAAGCGGTTCTGGCCCTGCTGTTGGCCTTGCTGCTGTTGCTCCTGGCGCTCCTGCTCGCGGCGCTTGCGTTCCCGCTCGAGTGCTTTGAGCATCTCCTCGGTGCGCCGTTCGACGTCGTGCTGCAGCATCGTCGTGTAGGCGGCGGGATCGGGGGCGCGGCCGCCGAGTCGGCGGCCGACCTCCTCGAGGTCGTCGAGGTTGGCCATGAGCACGGCCTGGTAGACGAGGTTGCCTTCTTCGGTCAGGGCATCGACGAGGAACTTCACCTTCGTGGCAAGCGCCTGTTCTTCTTCACCGAGCTGGTTCAACTTGCGCCGCGCCGGGCGCGACAGACCCTCGGCGCCGGCGGCCTTGTGCGTTTCCTCGGTCTGCGCCGTGATCGGTCGCTGCTTGTCGAGGAAGTTCGTCAGCTCGTCCTTCATGCGGAAGAGCAGCTCTTCTTGCCTCAGGTCCTGGTAGCGGTCCTTCTCTTCCTCGAGTTCTTTGGCGGCGTCTTCGAGCTTCTGCCGAGCTTCTTCCTGGCGCTGCTGCGTTTCCTCGGCGTCGCCCTGTTCCATGGCGCGCTTGGCCTTGCGCGCCGCATCGGCGGCCTGATCGACGGCTCGCTCGGCCGCCTTGTTGTCGCGCTGCTTCAGTTCCTTGGCAAGACGAACGATGTCTTCGGCCAACTGCTCTTGCTGTTTGGCCTGGGCCTGCATCGCCTGCTTCTGTTCCTCGGTCAGCGGCTTCTTCTGCTGCAGGGCATCACTCGCCTGTTGCAGTGCTTCCGCCGCAGCCTTCTGTTCGGGTGACGCGCTGGCCTGCTGACCCGACTGCAGTCGTTCGCTCGCCTTCTGCATGCTCTGCTGGGCCTTTTGCAGTTGTTCGCCCGCGGCGCGTTGCTGCTCGGGGGTGATCTGTCCCGAAGCGGCCGCTTGCTTCATTTGCTCGCCAGCCTGCTGGGCCGCCTGCTGCAGTTGCTGCTGTCGTTCGGCGGCGGCTTGGAGGTCCTGGGTCCCGCCCTGGTTGGCTGCTTGCAGGGCCTGTTCCAGCGCCTTCTGCGCCGCCTCGAGTTCGCGGCGCGCGGCGGCCGTGGAGGGTGGCACCTCGGCCTTCTGGCCTGCCTCGCGCGCGGTTTGCACCGCAGCTTCGGTCTGCCGCAGCGCTTCGGCGGCTCGGCGCAGGCCGTCGCTGGCGCTGCGCTCGGCGTCTTGGCTACCGGGCGTGTTCTGGAGCTCTTGGGCGGTCGCCGCCGCCTCGGCCGCCATCTCGCCGGCCTGCTTGCTCGCGTCGGGGTTCTGCTTCTGGTGCTCGGAACGGGCGCGCTCAAGCGCGCTCAGAGCCTTGTTGACCTCGGCGGTAGCCTTCTGCACGTCACCGGCCTTGCTGGCGGCTTCGGCGAAGGCCAGGTGCTTCTGAGCTTCGGTGACTGCCCCGGCGGGGGTGTCGGTGGGCGTCGCTGTGGGTGGTTCCGTGCTTGCCGGGTTCGTTGCCGCCTGGTCGGCGCGCAGCCGTTCGGCGAGCTTGCCGGCCTGCTCCTGCAGACGACCGCTGGACTTGGTGTTGTTTGCGCCCGCCTGCTCGTTGCGCGACTCGGCGAGCTGCTGCGCCGCCTCGGCGAGTTTCTGCAGTTCGGCTCGCTCTGGCTCGGTGGCGCCCGCGGGTGCCTGCTGTAGCTGAGTACGCAACTCGGCCCACTTCGGATCGCGAGCTGGTCCTTCGGGTCCGGCGGGTTGCCGCGGCGCATTCTGAACCTGCGCTTCGAGGCGGTCGCGCGCTTGCTGCATGGCCTGTTGGTCCGAACCGGCGGCCTGTTCGCCCAAGTTGCGCGCCGCTTCGCCGAGCTCCTGTTGGCGGGCCTGGTCGCGCAGTTGGCTCTGCAGATCGCGCGTCTCCTGCGTCAGGCTGCCGAGATCGAACTGGCGCTCGCGCGCGACTGGGGCTTTGCCGGCCGCTTCGTCGCGCAGACTGCTCTCGAGGCGATCTTCCTGCCGCAGCAGTTCTTCGATGCGCTGCAGTGCGCTCTCGAGGAACGGCCGGCGCGTGCCCGCATCGCGCGCGTTGCGATCGGCCTCGCGCCGTTCGGCTCGCTGCAGGTTCTGCAACTCGTCGATCAGCTTTTTCTCGGCCGGAGTGGGTTCGGCGCGCAGGGCTTCGCGGGTGGCGTCCATCAGCGCGCGCTGCCGCTGCTCGAGTTCGCGGGCCGTCGCGGCTTGTTCGGCGGCGACCTGTAGCTGCTGGTCGAGGTTCTCGATCGACTTGCGCTCCAGCAGGATGTTGAGCAAGCGTTCGAGGTCGTCGACGACGTCTTTCTGCTTGCGCAGTGCCTCCGTGAAAGCGGTGGCCGAGAGGTCGTCGCGGATGCTGGCGACCTCGCGCAGCACGCCTGCACGTTCGAGGTGGGCGAGGCCCTGTTCCAGCAGCTTGACCTGTTCGGTCTTGCCTTCTCGTTGGTAGCGCTCTTGCAGGCGCTGCATGAGCTTCTGCAGCCGCTCGGCTTTGTGCAGGATCTCGTCCTGATCGCGCCGAAGCCGTTCGACGCGTTCGGGCGCCGTCTGACTCGCGAGGCGGTCGGGCACGAGCAGCAGGCAGGTAAGGCCCAGCAACACGCTGGTCATCGTGGAACGGACGATGGCTCGAGCCGCGCGACAGGGTGCGCCCGTCTCGCTGGCACCAGTCTCGCTGGCCCCAGTCTTGTCGGGCCGCCTTTGAAGGATCTGAAGGCCGCGGTTGGTCTGGCTCGAGTCCATAACTGCCTCACTTGTCGCTTCGGATCTCTTCGGTCCTGCCCTGAACGTCGCGCTGGCGATCGCGCAGCGCGCGCGTCTCTTG
>JBDSBS010000219.1:0-6624 GCA_039921435.1 Planctomycetota bacterium
ATCATGAACGCAACCTCCCTCCTGTCAGCGCTCCTCTCCTGCGGCCTGATCGCCAGTGTTTCGGCACAGGTGCAGATCCCGATCAACCCCAAGGCGACGTACCTGCGCACGCAGAACGATGCGAGCGCCCTGCCCGCGCCGGCCATTCCGCTGTCCGCGCTCGGCGTGTCCGCCGGTCAATGGCTCGACATCTCGACGGTGGGCGCCTTCTCGGCCAACGCCGGGGCCGACACGAGCAAGAACCTCGTCTGCGTGTTCAGCAGCAACTCCACTTTGTTGACCAACACTGCAGGCTTGCAGAATCGGGTGCCCGGTGCCATCGCCGCGGGTGCCGCCTTCGTCACCGGCTATACCTACAACAGCAATCTGTCGACAAACCTCGCCGAGGACTTCGTAGTCGCTCGGACTGGATGGACCAATGGCGCGATCGTCAAGGTGCCACTTGGCGCGACCCACATCTTCGTGTCGGTGTTCAATCACAGCACCGCGTACACGTACTTCACCAACAATGCGGATCCGAACTCGGACTACTTCGTCGTGTTCACGCCGGGCTCGCCGGCGACCTTGCAGGGCACGGCCGAACACCCGGAGCTGCGCACGGGCGTCAATGGTGCATCCACCGCGTTGCCTGACGTGAAGCAAGCGGGTGCCTTCGCAACCCTCTCGGTCGATTTGGCTCAGCGGTGGGGCGTTTCGAACGGAGACATCTGGCTGCTGGCAGCAAACATCTTCGCGACCGGTGGTGCGCCACCCGTCGGTCCGCTGCCCGACTTCCACATGGGCAACGACTTCGTGGTTGTTCAGGTCGGTGTCATCACATCGGCCCCGGGATTGTGGAGCGCCCTAGTCCCCCCCGGAAACGCGGGCACGACGGTGGTCCTGCAGGGCTTCTTCCTGACCAGCACGGCGCGCAACGGACTGCTCGCCAGCTCGAACGCGCACCGCATCGAGCTGCAGTGATCGCCCGGCCGGTGATCGACCGGCCAGGTTGCGATTGTCTCTCGCCGGCGAAAGCGGCACGCTCCGCGCATGCGTGCCACGTGGTTCGGTGCGATGCTCTCGACGTTGGCCGCTTGCGGCGGTGGAACGTCTGCCGCGGTCGAGTCGCCGCTGTTGCAGGAAGAGCTCGGCGCCGAGCTCGCCATTGCGCGCGCCGGTTGCGTGCGGTGCCATGCGGCGCCGCCCGAACTGAAGGAGCGGCTCGCTGCGCTGCGTGGCCCGGATCTGGCAGAAGCCGCTCGCTGGCAGGCGGCCGACGGCGGGGCCGCGTTCTTGCGCCGGCATCACGGTGGCGAGGCGGCTGTGGATCTGGCCGCCTGGCTCGTTTCGCTGAGCTGCGACGTGCCGCGGGCCGCGAACGTGCACGCGTCGGCGTCGTCGTTCGCACGCGGCGAACGCCTGTTCGCCGACCTGGCCTGCCAGGCTTGTCATGCGCGCAGTGGCCTCGATGCGTTGGCGGCGCGCACGGATCAAGCCCGCCTCGCGGCCTTCCTGCGCGATCCTGGCCAGCATCGACCAGAGGTGCCACACGTGCGGCTGACTGCCCGCGAGGCGGAGGCGTTGGCCGCGTGGCTCTTGCGCCAGCAACTCGACGCTACGCCTACAGCTCGCGCTGCGGGGTTCGCCTGGCAGTGCTTCGAGCTGCGCATCGAACGCGAAGGTCTGCCCGAGCTCGAAGGGCTCGAGCCGAGCGCCTCGGGCATCGTGCCGGTCATCGACGCGACGCCAGGCTCGCGCGAGAAGCACTACGCGCTGCGCTTCACGGCGACGCTCGACGTGCCCGCGACCGGGGATTGGACGTTCGCTTGCGGCAGCGACGACAGTTCGTGGTTGTGGATCGACGACGAGCAAGTCGTGCGCAACGAAGGATTGGCACCGCACCATCGCAAGGAAGGCCGCGTGCGTCTCGAGGCCGGCCCGCACGAGTTGCGCGTCGTCTACACACAGGCGGCCGGCGGCCGCAGTCTCGAAGTCACGTGGAAGGGTCCGGACGTTCCCGAGCAGCCGCTGCCCGCCGAGCGTGCGTCGGCCAACGCAGCGGCGCTCGTGCCGCCGACACCGCCGGCACCAGCCGCTGTCGAAGCGGTCGTACGCGGTCGCGCCGCCGCTGCCGAGCGCCGCTGCCAACACTGCCATCGAGTGGAAGACCCCGAGCTGGCGGAACTCGGCCCGCCGCCAGCGCGCGCGTGGTCGTCGCTGCGCGATGGTTCGTGCCCGCCGGTGCCCGGCGCGCAGGCCGTGTGGACCGCGGCCCAGCGCCCGCTCGCGAGGCCGCACGATGCGGCCAGTGCGCTGCGTCTGGCCATGCTGCGCGATGGGTGCCTGTCGTGCCACGTGCGCGACGGACGCGGCGGCTTGCCGCCCGTTGCCAAGCAAGGTCTCGCCGAAGTCGAAGACCTCGGCGACGAAGGGCGACTGCCTCCCGACCTCACTGCGGTCGGCCACCGCTTGCGTCCGGCCTGGATCGAGAAGGTGCTGGCCGAAGGCCATTCGGCCCGTCCTTACCTGCGCATGCGCATGCCGTCGGTCGACGCCGAGCGGGCGCGACAGTACGCGAAGTGGTTCGACGTGATCGATGCACGCCCCGGCGACGACGACGAAGTGTCGTTCACCGCGGAACGCGCCCAGCTTGGCCAGAAGCTCGTCGGCACCGGTGGCCGCAACTGCGTCACGTGCCATCCGTTCGCAGGCCAGAAGGCACTCGGTCCGCAGGGCATGGACCTTTCGTTCCAACATGCGCGGCTGCGGCCTCTGTGGTTTCGCGAATGGTTGCTGCAGCCTGCCAAGCTGCGACCCGGCACGCGCATGCCGGCGCTGTGGACCAGGGGCGATGCTGCGGATCGTGCCGACGTCGATGCGATCGCCGCGTGGTCGTCGCTCGGCGAAGCGGCGCCCGTGCCGCCGGGACTCGTCGTGCCAAAGGGCTCGTACGTGATCCAACCGGTGGATCGGCCGCGTTTGCACGGTGCGTTCTTGAAGGGGCTCTCGGCCCGCTGCATCGCGGTTGGCACGCCCGAACGCACGCACTACGCCTACGACCTCGAGCATGCGCGATTGGCGTGGATCTGGCGCGGCGCCTTCCTCGATGCGCAAGGCACGTGGAGCGGCCGCGCGGGCAAGTTGCTCGAACCGCTCGGCACCGATTGGGTCGTGCTCGACGACCTCGGGCTGACCAGCGAGTCGGCGGAAGCACCCGACGATCGGGCCGTGCTCGGCCATCGCCTCGATGCCGACGGCTATCCGCACTGGCGCGTGCGCATCGGTGCGGCCCAGTACGAAGACGATCTGCGGCCGCGCCTCGTGCAGGGTGGCAGCGAGTTCGTGCGCACCGTGCGCGTCGTCGTGGGCACGCTGCAGGTACACATCGCCCCAAGCAGTGGCTCGGCTAGTGGCTCGGCTAGTGGCTCGGCCAGTGGCTCGACTAGTGGCATGGCGAACGGCACTGGCACGGCGCGCCTCGAAGTGACCCCCGCCGGAACCACGCAACTGCAACCTGGCCAGAGCCTGGAGATCGTCTACCGATGGTGAACGCACTCTTCGTGGCCTGTCTGCTGTTACCGCAAGAACCAGCCTCGCCGGCTCCCGTGCCGAAAGCGCCCGATGCCGACGAAGGCGCCTACGTGCAGATCGTCGATGTGCCCCTGCCCGAGCACGTCGCGCTCGAAGTCGGCGGCATGGTTCAACGCGGCAAGGACCTGTTCGTCTGCACGCGCCGCGGTGAGGTGTGGCGCATCACTGGTGGCGAGACTGAGGCCCCGAAGTGCTCATTGTGGGCCGAGGGCCTGCAGGAACCACTCGGCCTCTTGGACCACGACGGCTGGCTCTACTGCGCGCAGCGCGGCGAGCTGTCGCGAATGCGCGACCGCGACGGCGGCGGCCGCATGGACGAACTCGAGACCGTCGCCGCGGGCTGGCCGCTGTCGGGCAACTACCACGAATACTGCTTTGGTCCGACGCGCGCCAAAGACGGCTCCTTCTGGTTGACCTTGAACAAGCCGTTCGGCGACGAGCCGTTTGGGCACGCCGATTGGCGCGGCTTCGCGATCCGCATCCCCGCCGACGGTGCCGATCGCCGCACCCGCTACGGCCAGTTCGAGCCCGTGTGCGCGGGGCTGCGTTCGCCGGCCGGCATCGGAACGGCACCCGACGGCACGATCTTCTACACCGACAACCAAGGCGAGTGGTGTGCGACGAGCAAGTTCGCGGCGCTCGAGGTCGGTGACTTCCACGGCCATCCTTGGGGCATCGAGTCGTGCAAGCTGCCTCAGAGCAAGGTCGCGTTCCCGGGTGAAGTGAAGGACGGTCAACGCATCGACGAAGCGGCGCGCACGATCCCTGGCTTCCGCTTGCCCGCCGTGTGGATTCCGTACGACCTGCTCGGGCGCTCACCGGCTGGATTCGTGTGGGACACCGCCGGCAACTTCGGGCCGTTCCGCGGGCAGGTCTTCTGCGGCGACCAGTACTCGTCGGAGGTGTTTCGCATGTCGCTCGAACGGGTCGGCGGGCGGTGGCAGGGCGCGTGCTACCCGTTCCGTCGTGGCCTGAAGTCCGGCATCACGCGGCTCTCGTGGGGATCACCAGGATCGCTGTGGTGCGGTCTCACCAACCGGGGTTGGGGTTCGAACGGCACGGCTGAATACGGGCTGCAGCGTCTCGTCTGGAAGGGCCCGGTGCCGTTCGATCTGCTCGAAGTGACGGCGCTCAGCGACGGCTTCCGCCTGCGCTTCACGTTGCCCGTCGACCGCGCGAGCGTCTCGCCCGCAGCGATGCACGTGCGTAGTTGGACCTACGACCTCCACGAGGAGTACGGCTGTCCACCGCGCGACACGCGTTCGCACGTGGTCGCGGCCGTCGACGTCTCGGCCGACGGCACTGTGCTCGACGTGCGCTTGCCGGACCTGGAACCGTGTCGTGTCTACGAACTGCGCTGCGACGCCGTGTCGAGCCAGCAGGGTGGTGACCTGCCGTGGCACGGCATCGCCTGGTACACGCGCAACGCGGCGCCGGCGGAGCCGCGGTAGCTCGGAACCCTCGATGTTTCGATGGCATCGCAGTCCCACAATCGGAAACCCCAACCACGCGATTGCAACGACGGGCGTAGGCGAGCCGTGCGAACAGGGCAACAGGGCAAGCGGCAACCGCACGCCGGTGTGCAACCGCACACCGGCCTGCGCCGGGCTTGCACGAAGGCAGCCCAACGAGCATCGTCTCGGACACCGAAGGCGCATGACGGATCCCGCCGAGTCCAACCCGCTGCAGCATGCGACGAGCGCCACGTGGGATCGCCTGATCGCCAGCGTCAATCCACCCGCCATGCTGGTCGCGATCCGCGGCATGATGAGTGCTGGCCTGCGCGCTCGCTGCGACCCCGATGACGTCTGGCAGGAGACGCTGCTGCACGCATTCCGCGACCGCGCCGCATGCGAATGGCGCGGGCTCGCCTCGTTCCGCCGCTGGCTACTCGAGGTCGCGCGCCACCGAGTGCACGATCTCGCCGACGCCGCCAACGCCGCCAAGCGCGGTGCGGGCAAGGAACAACGCTTCGCCGACCGCGACCTCGCCAGCGGCTCGCATGGCGACGACCACTACGCGGGCCCGTGCCAGCAGACGACGCCGGGACAAGTCGCGGCCGACCGCGAGATGGCCGACCGCTTCGAGCGAGCGCTCGCAGCGGTGCCCGACGAATGGCGCGACGTCGTGCGCCTGCGCCTGTTCGAAGACTGCGACCTCGAGCACATCGGTGTGCAGCTCGGCCTCGGTGTCGAAGCGGTGCGCTACCGCTTTCGCCACGGCGCCGAGGCCTACCGCCGCGAGCTGCGGCGCGCGCGCGCCATCGACGTCGATTCGGGGGGCGTAGAGCCGGGGGCGTGACGCCGGCATGCGTTGGCTTTGCACCGCGCGTTCCGTTCACGCTCAGGGCCTGCACAAGGATGCCTCGTCATGTGGCTCATGCCGAAGCCGAATGCTGAGGAAAGCGCAATCGTGCAAGTGTGACTCGGCGGAGGAGGCGCGGGCTTGGGTCGCGTTGCGTTGAGCCGAAGCAGCGGTGAGCGACGCCTCCGCGCGGTGTAACAGCTTGCCGAGAATCGCCGAGAATCCAGAAGGCCACTCTTGCGATGCGCGTCCGCGAGACGTAATAGTGCCGAATCATGAGGAACGTCGCCAAGCACAAGACAAGAGCCGCTTTGCTGCCGTTCCCCTGCCAGCACGGCGGTCGCCGCGAGGGCGCGGGTCGCAAACCTGCGCATGGTGTTGCTGGCGTCAGCCACCGCGGACGCCAAGTGTTGGCATCGCGGTTTCCCGTGCACGTGACGATGAAGCTGCGTTCGGGGTTGCCGCGGCTACGCGGGAAGGAGACGTACCGCGCTCTGCGTACGGCGTTTCTTGCTGCGAACAGCAAGGCCGGCAGCGGGCGCGGCAGCGGGCGCGACTTCCGCCTCGTGCACTACGCCGTGCTCAACGACCACCTGCACTTCCTCGTCGAAGCACGGGACCGCACCGCCCTGGCGCGCGGCCTGCAGGGCCTCGCGATCCGCATCGCACGTTGCCTCAACAAACTCTGGCAGCGCAAGGGCAAGGTGTTTGCCGACCGCTACCACGACCGCATCCTGAAGACCCCACGCG
>JBDSBS010000220.1:0-3029 GCA_039921435.1 Planctomycetota bacterium
AATCGAGCAGGCGCTTCAGCCGCGCTTCGTCGAGCTGCACCGTCACCGTCTTCGTCTGCGACGGCACAACTGCACCGGCCGGCAGCCCTTTCGGCTTCTTGACGTGCTTCCTGTGCGTGTAGATGACGTCGATGCGAGCTTGCCCACGCGCCTTGCTGAAATGCACGGCCAGCGTGCCAGCGTCGAGCAGCGTCTCGAGGCTCGCGGTCTTCTGCTTGGGCAGGCGCACGATGACGTGCGAACCGGCGCGGCCGCCGCCGACGTGCAACCACAGGTCGTTGCCGTTGGCGGTGCGCATCGTCAGCTCGTCGTTCTGCTGGTTGTTGCGGCCGACGAGGATCGTGTAGCCCTCGGCCGAAACGAAGCGACGGAAGGCTGCTTCCTTGTCGGTGCAGCGGGGGCGCGTGTTCGCGGCCGCAGTCGGCCTTGCGCGCGGCAAGGCGCCCAGCGTTTGCAGTGCCGAGCGCACCCCGGCCAGGCGCTCGGAGCGGTCGTCGGCATCGGGTCGGATCGCCCCGAAATCTGCCAGCACCTGTTCGAGTGCGACCACCGCGGCAGTCGCCTCGGCGTGCCGTTGTTCGGCGATCTCGCGGCTGTCGTCGAAGCGGCGCGCCTTCTCGTAGCGAGCGTTCGCTTGCGCGATCACGGGTTTGGCGGGGTCGAGTTCGATCGTGCGTTCTTCGCCGTCGCGGTCCGGATCGGGAACGCGCATCTGTGCTGAGCCGCGGGGCACCGACCAGGCGTAGGCGAGCATGAGGTCGGCCTCGGCGCGCAGCGCCTGCGAACGGCCCGTGTCGGCGAGTTGTTGGCCAATGCCCTGCGCCTTGGCTCGAGCCTTCTGAAGTGCGCGCTGCGCCGAGCGCTGCAGCAGCTCGTGTTCGCGCACTGAGTCGGCAGCGAGATCCTGGTGCGTGAAGTGCGCATCGACCGCGACTAGCACAGGTGCGACGAATCGATTCTCGCCATCGGCGCGCGGTTCGCCGGGCGCTGGTGGCGGTGGGGTGTAGGCTTCGCCCTTGTGCAACGTGCGCACCGCGGTCTCGACGGCGCGCGACAGCAGCAGCAGCTTGCCTTCGGCATCGAGCAGGGCCCAAAGCCCGCGCGCGCCGAACAGTTCGACTGTGAGCCGCCGGTCGCCGCGGTCGGTGCGGAAGCCGAACGTGCAGCGACGTTCGCCGGGGGGTTGGGTGATGTGGTGCAGTCTTGCGCCCGCCAGCTCTTGGTGCAGCACGTCGCGCGCGGGGCCACGGGCGAACTGGTCCTTGCCGAAGCGACGGCTCGTCGTCGTGACGCGCGCACGCGGCCCTCCCGGGGCCACGTGCACGAACGCTTTGCTGCTGTGTTCGCCAGTCGGCTGCAGAACTAGCAACAGGTCGTCGTCGCCGGTTGCTACTGCAAGCGGCACGACGTCGACCACGGTGGCAGAGACGAGTAGCTGCAGCTCGGCCACGACAGCGGCGAGCTCTGCGGCCGACAGGCCGCGCGCTGCAGGAGTCGGCCCGGTCGCGCCAGAACCCGTCACGGGAGGCCACCTACAGCGCGGCCAGCCACGTCGGCTACTTCTTGAGTTCCTCGACCGGATCGTAGATCCAGCCGTAGGCGGCGAACTCGAAGTCGACCAGGCCCTCGGGGAAGAACAGCTTGAGTTCCTTTGCGGCGGCCTCGGGCGAATCGCTGCCGTGCACGAGGTTGAAGCTGCGGCTCACACCGAAGTCGCCGCGGATCGTGCCGGGCGCGGCATCGGCGCCGAACGTGGCGCCCATGAGCGTGCGGCAGATTTTGATCGAGTCGATGCCTTCGATCGCCATGGCCACGACTGGGGAACTCGTCATGAACTTGACGAGGCCAGGGTAGAACTTGCGTTCCTTGTGCGCCTCGTAGTGCTTGGCGGCCAGTTCCGGCGTGATCTTCATGAGCTTCATGGCAACGATCTTGAGGCCCTTGCTTTCGAAGCGGCTCAGGATCTGGCCAACGAGTCCGCGCTGGACGGCGTCGGGCTTGAGCAGGATGAGGGTACGTTCCATGGATAGTGTGCGATCGGGGGCTTTGGGGGCGAGCATGATAGCAACCGTGGGTGCCTCGTGCCTGGTCATTTCACGGCGCCAGCACGGCAGCGGCCGATTGGCCGAGGCCGTTCTCGTGATGCTGCTGTTGGCGGGCTGCGTCGCCGACCGAGAGAACACGCTGTCGCGCTCGGTGCGCGCGCGCGAGGTTGCCGCCGCGGCGGCGGAGAGGCGGCAGCAGGAGCGCGAGCTCAACGTGTTGCAGGCGACCAACGCGGAGACGCTGGCGGCGATCGAGACGGCGCGGGCCGAATCGGTGCGCCGCAGTGCCGAGTTGCGCGCCGTGCTGGCCGACCTCTCGCACCGGGTGTCGCAGCAGCAGTTGGCCGAACATGATCTGGCTGCGGCGCGCGAACGTGCGCGCGAGATCGAGCAGCAGCTACAGCCACTGCGTGCGCTCGAACAGGCGTTGCGGGAGCGGGAGCGTTTGCGGGCCGAGGCCCTGCAGCGGGTCGCGGCGCTGCAAGCCGAGGTCGATGCGACTGCGGCTGCCGCCGCGGCGAAGGAGGCCGAGTTGACGCCGCGCTTGTTGGCGCTGCAAGAACGGCTTGCGGCGGCGCAACGCCTCAACGCTGCCGTCGCCGCGGCTCAGGCTGCACTCGATGCGGCGTTGCCTAAGCCCGCCGTGCCGCCCGCACCCGTCGAAGCCAAGAAGTAGCGACGTCGACGTCGCGTACGGTTCGGGCCGGGTCGTCAGAGAGTCCCGATCACACTGCCCCGACGCCTACGGCCATTCGTGGTGGAAGAACTCGCCGGCCGGCTTGTCGGTGCGTTCGAACGTGTGCGCGCCAAACAGATCGCGCTGCGCTTGGGTCAGGTTCTGCGGCAACGTCGCGCGGCGGAACGAATCGAAGTAGCTGAGGCTGCCGCCCATCGCGAGCACAGGCACGCCGTGTTCGGCGGCGAGTGCGACGACCTTGCGCCACGCGGCTTGGTTCTTCTGCAAGAAGCCGCCGAGCTCCGGAT
>JBDSBS010000221.1:0-2834 GCA_039921435.1 Planctomycetota bacterium
GAGCCTGCAGGGACTGTCGCTGACCGAACGCGAGATCCTGCTCTGGCACGAGATCGCAGCCGGCAACGTGCCGACGTTCTTGCGCACGCTTGTGCCGGTCACCACGCAGGCTGTGATCCAGGGACAAACGCGCACGGCAACGTTCTGGTGCACCAGGGACTACTTCGGCGTGGGCACCGACACCGATTGGTTTCGCCTGCCGATGACGCCAACACTCGGCCAACAGATCGCCGACCGGCTCGAGTGCGTGCTGCCGACGCGTCGCATGGTCGATGCGATCTGGGCCCAAGCACCCGTGCAGCTGGCCCCGTTTCCGTACAGCCCGACCGTCTACGACATCCTCTCGGTAGGACTCTTCTACCAACACCATCTGCAGATCGAACTGCAGCGCGGCAACCAACCGCAGAGCCTGCTCGTCGCCGGTATCAAAAAGGACGTCGTCGCGTCGGCTCTGATCGGCAGCTGGCCGGGCCGCGTCGTCATCTACGGCTGGCACTACCAGAACGGCACGCCGATCCAACCGCTGTCGAAGGTGCACACGTTTGCGCACGTCGACTACAGCCATGGGTTGCGCCTCATCGCGCGGCGCATGGAAGTCGACGGTGTCGCCATGACCGTCGACGCGGTGCTCGCCGATCCCGTACTGCATACGCTGCTCAGCGACGAGGGGCCGTTCACGAGTTGGCGCTATCCCACAGGCACGGCCGAGTCGTTCCCCGTACACGACACGTTCCCCGCAGCGGGCCCCCAGCGCGCCAGTTGGCAGGCAAAGTTCACGACGCCCGTGTCGGTGCCCACGACGCCACCACCACCGAGCGGCGACAGCACCGCGCTGCGGATCATGGACCCCGCTGGCGGCACCGAGAGCCTGCGCCTGCAGCCGGGCCTCGTGCGCGACCTCGGCCTGCAAGCGGACCTACTGTGCGAACACCGGCCGCAACTCGCCGGCGACGGCTCCGAACGCATCGGCATCTTCATGCGCGACCAGGCGGCGGGAGCGTTCGAGGGCACGCAGAGCCAGCAGGGTGCGTGTTATGCACTGACCTGGGATTCGCACGACGGGCGCGTGCGATGCTTGCGCGTGCAGGGTGGTGTTCTCGCCGATCTACTGCCCATACCCCGCTACGTGCCTGCCACGGCGTGGCGGCGCTTCCGCATCGAGGCGGCGGGCAACCAGCTCACGTTCGCGCTCGACGGCGAACGATTGCTGCAGGTGACCGATGGCACCTTCGCGAGCGGTGAATTCGGCATCGGCTACCACGAGTTCTTCACCACCAATGCGAACATGCGCGGCACGCGCGTCGACAGTTGCCACGCTGATGTTCCCGGCGCCTTCGCGCTGCAGCTGCAGCCGGGTTTGCAGTCGGGCGAAGTGCACGTGCGCCGCGAGCGCGGCATCCCAGGCGACGTCTACTTCACGGCGCTGACCTTGGTGCCCGGCGCGTTCCCGCACGGCTGGTTCTTCGGCCTCGATCCGGCGCTTGGCGACGTGATCGGCTTCTTCCTCTCGACGCATCCACTGTTCCTCGGCACGCTCGACGCCGACGGCCGCCACGACTTCCCGTTCTTCGGTCTGCCGGTGGGACTGCCCGTGCAGGGCGTCAGCCTCGATCTCGATGCCTCCCTGCGGTGGTCGCAGGCATCGGCGCCCGTGCAGGTGACGGTGCGCTGACGCTTGCCATGCGCACAATGCTCGCCCGGACTAACTGCTCTTGTCTCCGGGCACCGCAAGCACCTTCGCGAAGATCGTGGCCCAACGGGCACCTTCGAACATCGCCGCCGCCTTCTCGCGCAGGTCCTTGGCAGGATTGGGACGCGCCTCGGCATCGCGGATCTGCGTCAATCGGATCAGGGCCTTCCTACCGACCTCGGCGTCAGCCGCCTCGGGCTCGCCCGCGAAGTGGTCTTTGACCGCGGCCAACTGCTTGCGCGCCGGCGCCAAGTCCGCACCCGATGTCGCGGCCACGACCACCGCATCAAACTGCGCCGCCACCCACTCGCGCGCCTTCTTCTCGGCGGCCTTGATGGCCTCGCGTTCCTCGCACCGCCCCGAACTCTTGCCAGCCTCGCGCACCGTTCCGAGCACGACTTTCCAGTCGCCGCGTTCGGCCGCCGCAGTGGCCGTCTTGGCGGGCTTCTCGAGTTGCTTGCGCACAGCGGGCGTGGCTTCGAGCAACGGCGACTTCTCCACCGCGGCCAGCATCTGCACGAAGTCAGCCGTGTCCTTGTAGCCCGAGAATCCATCGATCCACACGCCGTCCTCCGTCAAGAACGCCGCAAAGGGCAGCGTGCTCGCACCGGGCAGGTGCTCGTGCAGGATCCCCTCGATGCCGTCCTCGGGCGCATCGCAGTCGGCCGCCAGTCCGACGGCCAGCTTGCCCAGACGCTCCTTGACCTCACCCGACGCTAGAACGCGCTCCACGAGCGCGCGGCAGTTGCCTCAAGCAGCGCGCCCATACTCGATGAAGATCAGCTTGTCGGCTTTCTTCGCGGCGGCCTTCGCATCGGCGAGGGTCTTGTGCCAGCTCAGGGCGCCGCCGTCGTCGAAGTGCGGATGACCTTGCGGCGTGGCGCCGGCGAGTGCCGCGCCGGCGAGAAGTGGGATCAGCGCGGAAGCGAGGATTCGCATCATTGGGGCTCCTTGTTCGTCGACGAGCCATCGAGGATACCCGGCCTTTGAATCGAGAGCTCACAGGGATTGCGCCGACATCGAAATCGAAGCGGGCCAATCGGCGTCTGGGCCGGATAGCATGCGCCTTCGCACCACTCGATGCGTCGATCCGATCTAGGGCGCGCTCGCAACCAGTTGCTTTGGTGGAAGTCGCCTGGTGAAC
>JBDSBS010000222.1:0-6222 GCA_039921435.1 Planctomycetota bacterium
CCGCGAGCGGCATGAACAGGATGTGTCGGCCGATGTCGGAATGGCCCGACGTGACATCGCGCAAGATGAAGTAGACGTCCTGCCCGTGCAGTGATGCCTGCCGCAGCAGCCCATGGAGGCAGCCGAAGAACAGGACGAGGCCGAGCCCCAAGGTTCCGTCGCGCACGCGGTCCCGTCGAAGCATCGGCGGAGCATAGCTGCAGCGAGTTGCCAAAGAACGAGGTCCTGGCGCCCGCGATGTCGACGGCGACCGCGACCCTACTTCTTCGTCGCTTGCGCGGCAGTTGCTCGGACGCGGAGCCTGACCGTCACTCCTGACACCCGCGCGTGGTCGCAGACTCGCCCGCCGCCGGCGATTCTCCGAGTTCTTGTTGTACCGGCGACAGCGCGGAGATCGAGCCGGCGGTCGCGATCCTGCGGCCATCGAGGAACTGCATGAATCTCCGTGACCTGTCCGCACGCACCTTGGCGCTCCCCCTTCTCTTCACGACCCTTTCACCGGCCACACTCGCGCAATCCGCAGCCGCTCCCGACGCGAACGAGCAACCGGCCACCGCACCCAGTCTCGCCGCCATCGCCCCACCCCGTGACCACGTCTGGGTCGACCGCCCCGGCGATGGACTCGTCTGGGCGCGCGGCTCCGACTGGAAGGCCTCGTTCGACGGTGCGGGCTTCGCATTCGTGCCGTTCCTCGGCTCGCAGGCGCCGCAGAACTATCCGCTGGGCTTGCACGTGCAGAACGTGCGCTGCGGCGGTGCCCTGCTGCCGCTCGACCTGAGCGGCCAAGTGCGCAACGAGAGCGACCGCCGCATCGAGATCCCGCACGGAGTCGTCACCGAGGTCTACCTGCTGCGACCGGATCAGGTCGAGCAGCAGTTCGTCTTCGCCGAACGATGCGGCGCCGGTGCGCTGTCGGTCGCGATGGCAATCGATTCCTGGCTCGCGCCGCAAGACGAGGGCGACGGTTCGTTCACGTTCCGCAACGAGTTGGGCGGCGTGCGCTGCGGCCGCGCCACGGCGATCGATGCGCGCGGTGACAGGTGCCCAGTGGCGAGCACCGTGCACGAAGGCATGCTGACGCTGACCGTGCCGGCGCACTTCGTGGCGAGTGCGAGCTTCCCGCTGACGATCGACCCGGTGTTCTCGACCTTCACGCTCAATCTCGGGGCGCCATTCGGAGCCCAGTACGTCAATCCCGATGTTGCCTACGTCGCCACCAACGGCGGCCTCTACGCGACCGTGCAGGAAGAGATCTACAGCGCTGCGGATCACGACGTCTTCATCCGCGGTTTCTCCCAGGCTGGGACGCCGTTGATCAGCGACTACATTGACTACACGACTTCGTCGTGGTCGGTGCCAAAGGTGGCGAGTCACCGCGGTGCCAGCCAGTTTTTGTGTGTCGCGACGAAAGCGGTGGCCAACGTGTCCGTCACCTGGGCGCGCAGAGCCACGTTCGCGGCGCCCGGTGGCGTGCCGCAGTTCATCCTGGGCTCGCAGTTCAGCGTGCAGGGACTCGGCAATGGCACGCATCCGGACGTCGGCGGCGATCCCAACCCGAGTCCGCCCACGCCGGGCAACTACTGTGTGACCTGGTCTGCTGCCGGCAGCCTCTACTACAACATCGTGCGCACCGACGGCACGCTGCTGTTTCCGACTGGGGCATGGGTGCCGACGAACCCTGGGTTCATCAGCAATCCGTCGATCTCGAAGTCGTGCGGCGTTGGCGCCGCAACCACACAACAGTGGATCCTGGTCTGGCAGCGCACCTACGCGCCGGGCGACGAAGACATCTTCGGCTCGCTCATCGGCGTGACCGGTGCCCTGCAGGTGCCGGAGCTGCTGATTTCGGCATCGCCGTTGTCCGAGATCAACCCGCAGGTCTCGAGCAAGACGGACATGCTCGGCGGAACGACGGAGAAGTGGATGGCGGTCTACCAGCGCTACGTGCCGGGCGTTCCCCCGTTCACCCAAGGCCGTTTCGACCTCTTTGGCAGCGTGTTCGAAGGCACGAACCAGCTAACGTTCCCGACCGACCTGACGGCCCTGCTGAACCGCCCGGCCGCGAACAACCAGATCGACCCTTGCGTCGACACCGATGGCACTCGCTTCGCGATCGGCTGGAGCGAGACCCTGGGCTCGTTCTCCGTGAACATCGTGCCCTACCTCGCGACGGTGCACGTCGCCGGCACGGCACTCGATGTCACTTCGTATGCCGAAGCCACGAATGCCTATGCAGGCCCCGACGACCACATGCAGATCACCTCGCAGCGAAGCGGTGGATCGTTCACGACGCGCTACATGTCGGTGTGGGACGTCGCCAGCATCAGCAACTCGGGAATCAGCGTCAACGGCGCGCTCTACGACGGCCATATCGACCTGGTGCCGAGCGCCTACTTCAACCGCAGCTTGTCTGGCTGCGGGGCGATGCAGATCACGCCGACCGGCCTGCCAGCGCTCGGCACGACGTTCTACCTCGACCTCACCGCGGCGCAGGGGCTGCCGTTCTTGCTGCTGGGCACGGCGGTGCCGGCGATCCCGCTGTGCTCGGGGTGCGACCTCGGCCTCGACCCCGCGTCGCTGATCTCGCTGTTCACGACCAACTACCTGATGACGGTGCCGCAGAACACCGCCTTGATCGCCCAACAGTTTGGCGCGCAGGGGCTCGACTTCTTGGCGCCCGGCGGCTGCACGACGCCGGCGAGCTTCACGCTCACCGATCGCATCATCATCACGATCCTTTGATGGCACTCTGATGGGACTCTGATGGGACTCTGATGGGACTCCGCGGTGACCCGAGTAGCGTCCGCACCGCCGACGCTCGCCTAGTCGAACTCGTCGAGCAGGTCGGGCAAGCGGGCGCGCAGCCGCTCGCGCGCTCGCCCGTAGCGCATGGCCACGGCGTCGATGCCGATGCCGAGCAAGTCGGCGGTGGTCTGCTGCGAACGTTGCTCGACGCCGCGCAACAGCAGCACGTCGCGGTCGGTGGGATCGAGCCCTTCAATCGCGGCCAACACGAGGTGGCGTTGCTCATCGCGGATGGCGGCGGTGACCACGCCAGTGACTTGCGCGGAAAGTGCCTCCACTCTGACAGTGGGAACGGGCGCTGCGCCGGTCTGGCGCAGGCGGGCCTTGGCGAGGTTGTTGATGCGTTGCAGCATCGTCGTGGTCAGGAAGCGCAGCAGCACCGGCGTCACGCGGCCATCGCGCGGAACCAGGTCGCCGAGTCGCGGCAGGGCAATCAACCAGGCGTCCTGCACGAGATCCTCGGGATCAAAGGCTCCCGCCAACGACGATCCCAGTCGCCACCGAACCTGGGCGATCAGCCATGGCGATAGCCGTGTCACGAGCCAACCGAGGCTCGCCGCGTCGCCGACGATGGCGGCGCGCAGCTGTGCCGAGGTCTGGCCGTGGGCATCCACGCCGGGAATCTACTGCAACCAGTGCAGGCCAGCTATCGTGGCGCATGCCATGTCTGCAGTGACGCCGCACGAGGATTCGGACGCGTTCGTCGCGGCCTTCTTGATGCAGCGCCTCGCCGACCGTGAGCGCGGCGCCGAAGGTTCGCTCGACGACTACTGCCGGCGCTTTCCGGGGCGCGAAGACCTCGTGCGCGAAGCGTGGGCGAACGAGTTCGAGGAGACTGCTGATGAAGGGGCGGGTCGGGTGCCCTCGCCCACGGCTGGCGGCATGCTCGACCACTACCGCCTGATCGAGCGCCTGGGGCGGGGCGGTCAGGGCGAAGTGTGGCTCGGCGAAGACACGCGGCTCGGCCGCAGGGTCGCGATCAAGGTGCTTGGCGGTCTCGCGTTCGCATCGGCGGCGAGCCTGATGCGATTCCGGCGCGAAGCCGAGGTCGCGTCGCGACTCGATCATCCCGGCATCTGTGCCGTGTATGACGTGGGCACACACGACGGCATTCCGTACCTCGTGATGCGCTACGTCGAGGGTCACCCCCTCGATCGAGCAATCGCCGCTCTGGTGGAAACGGGCCTCCAGCGTGCTTCGACTGCCTACGTGCGGCGCATCGCAACCATCGTCGAACGACTGGCAGCAGCACTGCATGCCGCGCACGAAGCCGGCGTGCTACACCGCGATCTCAAACCGCAGAACGTGATGCTGACCCGCGACGACCAACCCGTTCTGCTCGACTTCGGGCTGGCGCGACTGATCGAGAACGAGACGCTGTTCACGCGAACGGGCGAGATCTTCGGCACGCCTGCCTACATAGCACCCGAACTGTTGGCCACGCCGCCAGCACCACCTGGTCGCGCGGCCGATGTCTACGGACTCGGTTTGCTGCTCTACGAGTCCCTGGTCGGTGAACGGGCGTTCGAAGCGCCTACTCGGCATGCGCTCTACCACGTGATCCTCTCGGGCACGCCACTGCCAGTGCAGGTGGGAAACCCGGCCGTGCCGCGCGACCTCGCTGTCGTGCTGCAGACCGCCATGGAGCGTGAGCCGAGTCGTCGGTATGCGACCGCGTTCGCGCTGGCCGAAGACCTGCGGCGTTGCCTCGACCACCGACCGATCCTCGCGCGCCCGGCTGGTGTGCGCCGGCGCCTGCAGCGGTGGTTTCAACGCAGTCCAGCACTGGCGATCGCACTCGGCCTGTTGTTCCTCTCCTTGCTGGCTGGACTCGGCGTGTCGCTCGGGCTCTGGCACACAGCGCAACGCGAACAGACCCGCGCCACTGCGTTGCTCGCCGAGTGGGAACGCCTGGCCGACCGCCGCCGGCTCGACGATCTCGTGCATGAAGCCGATCGCGAACTCTGGCCCGCATTGCCGCAGAAGATCCCGGCGATGGACGACTGGCTGCGGCGCGCGGAGCTGCTCGTCGGTCGCTTGCCAGGTCACGCAGAGGCATTGAGTGGCATGCGCGAGAACGCGCAATCGCATGGGGAGCAACTCACGTTCGCGGACGACGAAACCGCCTGGCGGTACAACTCGCTGGCCGAACTCGTGAGCGGCCTCGAGACCTTCACCAAGCCAGATCCCTTCGCGACGACCGTGGCCAGCATGCAGCGGCGGCGTGCGTGGGCCCTGGGCCTGCCCGAGCTCACGATCCAATCGAGGTTGGCGGATTGGTTGGCGGCGGACGAACGCGTTCGACACTCTGGGCTCTACGACGACTTCGTGTTGACGCCGCAGCTCGGCCTCGTGCCGCTCGGTGCAGACCAGGAGTCTGGGTTCGAGGAGTTCGCCGACCCGGCCACCGGCGAGGTGCCCGTTCGCGCCGCCGACGGTCACTTGTCGTGCGGCGAGGCGACGTCGATCGTGTTTGTGCTCGTGCCGGGCGGCTCGACGTGGATCGGGTCGCAGAGCAAGGACCCCGAGTCGACGAACTACGACGCGGATTCGCGCATCTTCGAGTGGCCATCGCATCGCGTGACGCTGCCATCGTTCTTCTTGGCCAAGTACGAGATGACCCAAGGCCAATGGCTGCGAGCGACGGGTGCAAACCCGAGCGGCTGGGCTCCTGGCGAATCGGATCGCGGGCACCTCGTGAACCTGCGCCACCCAGTCGAGAGCGTCACCTGGGACGAGTGCGCCTCGACGCTATTTCGACTCGGCTTCGAACTGCCCAGCGAGCAGCAGTGGGAGTACGCCTGCCGCGCTGGTACCGAGACGGCTTGGTCGACCGGTGCGACCGTCGCGTCTTTGACCGGGCATGGCAACTTCGCCGATGCCGGCTCGCGAACCGAATACCCCCGCGACTGGTTCTACGACAAGGATTCCGACGACGGCTACGCGAGGCATGCGCCCGTTGGCTCGTTCCTGCCCAATGGCTTTGGGCTGGTCGACATGCACGGCAACGTGAGCGAATGGTGCGCGGGCTCGATCAGGCGCTATCAGATTCATGAGCCCGACGAGGAAGCTCCCACAACTGCTGCACGGGTGTCGGACGAAGAACCCCACTTGCGTCGCATGGCTTGCCGCGGTGGTTCGTTCCGCGTCCCGGCCAGCAGTGCCCGGTCGGCGCGGCGCGACGACGAGCAAGCGGAGACTCGCGACTTCGCCATCGGGCTGCGAGCCGCGCGGCGGATCGATTCCTGAGCTGCCGACACCACGCAGGCCCGTCGATGAGCGGCATCCCGCGCTGGCCGAACGGCTTCTTTGCGCTGACCACCGCCAACCACAACTGGCAACCGCAAGTCACTTCGCCAGCGTCGTGCGAGAACCGCCGCGTCGCTGCATCTCTCTGGCCGCCGTCGGCAACCCGAG
>JBDSBS010000223.1:0-5175 GCA_039921435.1 Planctomycetota bacterium
AGGCAGCAACCTGATGTACGGCATGCGTGTGCCGGCCAACTCGTTCTCGGCGCAGGACGTGATCTTTGCGGGTGGGCCGTACGGCATGGATGTGACGCAGACCGACGTCGCCGGACAGGCCGGGTTGACGCTGACGAACGTGCGCTTCGAGAACTGCGCGCAGTTCGGCGTGCGCGTCTCGGCGTCGACGGCCAACGGCACGGGCCGCGCCGTTTTCGATCGCTGTGACTTCGTCAACTGCGCGACCGCGGTTACGTGCAGCGAGATGGGGATCGGTCGCACGACGATCTTCGAAGCGCACCGCGTCGACATAGTCGGTGCCAGCAACGGCATCGAGTTCGTGCTCGGTGCCGGCGGCACGGCTCGCTACACGTTCGACCGCGTGACGATCGAAGCCAGTGCGCAGGGCCTGCGCCTGCAGCGGCCCGCGCTGGCCGATCGCTCGGTCTACGTCGAAGGCAACTTCGTGCGCGTGCGCGCCGCGAACTGTGTCTCCATCGATTGCGTGCCCAACGTTCCGACTTGGGCCTTGCTGCGTCTCTGGGACCTGCGCGCAGCCCCCGGCGGCACGGCGCTGGCCCTCGGCAACGTCGGCGACTCGCTGTTCGGCAACCTCGATGAGCTGACGTTGCGCGGTGACGTGCGCGTGCGCGCTGGCGGGGCGGCCATACCGCTCACGCTGCACAATGCGCGCTGCAGCGACGGCAGCGTGCTGTTGGCGACGTCGGCGAACCAGACCTTCGCGGTCACCGACTCGCGCTTCGCTGCGTGCGCCGTTGCGAGCCAGGGCTCGGGGCCAATCGTGTGCAGCGGCTCGTGCTTCCTCGGCGGTTCCCTGCAAGGCGCATCGCTCGCACCGATCCAGGCGAACGGCTGCTACGTGGCGACCGCCGGTGCGTTCGTGGTGCAGACCCAGAGCCTGCCAGCACCGCAGCTCGGCAGCATGACGGTACTGCCCGACGACGTGCCCGTTGGCGGTACGATCACCTTCCAGGCGGATCTGCCCCCTGGCCTGTTGGGACTGTTTGCACTCGGCTACACGACGCCGACGCCGCTGCTGCTGCCGCCGCCGTTCCACGTCTACTTCGATCCCGCGGTGTTCGCGTTGGCGCCGGGTGCCTACCGCTTCCAGCAGAGCTTCAGCTGGCTCGTGCCCAACTCGTACTTGTTCGTGGGACTCGACTTCGTCGTGCACTTGCTCGTGCTGCCCGATCCCGGTGTGCAAGCGCCGTGGCTGCAGCTGCCGCCGCCGGTGCGCTTCGTCTTGCTGTAACAGAGCGCTCGGTTCTGTCCCGCCCCTATCGCGAGCAGAAGTTGCGCCGCGGCCAGCCAACGACGAGCACCGCACCGGCGACTTCCATGAGCCCCGCCACGGCAAACGCCAGTTGGTAGCCGCGCAGCGGTTCGCCGCCGAGTTCGACGAGCGCACCGCAGCAAATGGGGCCCAGCAAGAAGCCCAGCGAGCCCGCGGCGTGGAACGACGCCATCGCCGTGCTTCGGCCGACATCGGGCGATTGCTCGAGCAGCCACAACAGCGTCGGCACGAACATGACCGCCGAGGCGATGCCAAGCACCGGCATCAGTGCCCAGAGCAACGGCACGGGTGCCCAGCCGACGGCGACGACGGCGATGCCGTAGACGAGGCTGCCCCAGAACACGAGCGTGCGCCGCGGCCAGCGTTCGGCAAGTCGGCCAAAGGGATAGGACATTAGCGCGAACGGGTAGAGGAACGCCGCGAGCAGCATGCCGATCTGCGGCCCCGAGGCGCCGCGCGCGGAAGCGAGCAGCAGCGGAAATCCGGTCGTGAAGAAGCCGACCGTGAAGCGATCGACGAACGCCAGCAGCAATGGTGCACGCAGGCCGGGTCGTGCGCGCAGAGCGGCGAACAACAGGCGATAGCCGGGTCGCTCAGCGGCGGGGGTGTCCGCCGGCAGCAGCCACGTAGCGGCACCGGCCGCGCAAAGCAGCACGGCCGAAGCGAGGTGCAGCGTGAGCAGCGGATTGCCGTGACCGACCACGCCGCCGATGGCGGCACCCGTGGCGACGCCGAGCGTCAGACTGGCCCCGAGGCAGCCGAGCACGCGGCCGCGGTGTGCGCCGGCCACGTCGGCGGTGAGGCTCATGAGCAGCGTCAGGGCACCGATGTGCGCCGCTCCTTCGGCGACACGCAACAGCAGGAACGACGCATAGTCGAGCGGATGCGCGAGCGCTTGCATGAGCAACGCGTCGAGCAACAGCGCGGCGATGGCGGGCGTGCGTCTCTGGCCGGTGCGGTCCGAGTACCTGCCGATCCACGGCGCTGCCAGCAGCGCGCCGAGCATGTTCGCGGCGAGGAACAGCGAAGCGAGTGCATTGCCGACGCCAAAGCGCTCGATGATGAGGCTGCGCAGCACGGGCACCGGCAGCGTTTCGGGCAGCATCATTAGGAACGTGACGACAGCGAGTGCCAATGCGCGCGGCATCGGCATCGGCAGCGGCGCCTCGGCTCGATTCACCGCGCGATTCACCGTGCGAGTGCCGACCAGCGCCCGTCTGCTTCCGCGGCGCGCCCTTCTTCCTGCAGCTTCTGCAAGCCTGCGAGCAGCGAACGCGCGGCGAAGCGGTAGAGCTGCGGATTGGCGTCCCAATAGACCTTGGGCAGCAGTTCTTGCACGGTGCCCGAGCCCTCATCGAGCGCCTTCACCAGGCTCGCCTCGCGCTGGCGGCGGTGGCGCAGGTACTTCTGCACGAGCTGCTGGCCGTCGCGCATGGGCGGACCGTGCGCTGGATACAGCGTCGTCATCGGCCACTCGGCTAGCCGCTCGAGGCTCCGCAGGTAGGTCGCCATGTGGCCTTCGGGTGGGTCGACGATGATCGTGCTGATCGTCGACAGCATGTCGCCAACCAGCATCGTGCCGTAGCGCGAGTCGCGGAAGCACAGATGACCGCGGTCGTGGCCCGGTGTGTGGATCGCGAGCAGTTCCCAGCTCAGGCCACCGTCGGGGGCCTTGCCGAGGGGGACCTTCTGGCCCTCTGCGATCGGTGGCCCTTCGAGGAAGCCGGGCTTCAAGCGCTCGAGAGTGAGTGGGTGGCCGCGAACCGGCAGATCGAGAGCCTGACTCAGTGCATTGACGCCCCCGACATGATCGGCATGGTGGTGGGTCAGCAGGATGCCCTCGACCGTGGCGCCGCCCTCGGTCAGTTCGGCGAGCAGCGTCAAGAGGCGTTCTTGTTCCTCCTTCTCGGGCGACCCTGGATCGACGACCCAGAGCTGCTCGTGGCCGACGATGTAGCAGTTCGTCGTCACAGCCGGCGGTAGCGTCGGCGTCAGCAGCGGCGCCATCACGATGCCCGGCGAGAAGCGCACCTGATGCAGGCGGCCCTGCTGGTAGCCTGCCGCCGTCACCGCGATCTCGCGCGTGAACTCTTCGAAGTCCGAACTCTGGGCCAGATGTTCGAGCAGGATCACAACGGGCGGCACGAGCAGCAGGTCGCCGTTGCGCCACGACGCGAGCGCTTGCTGCGGCCACCAGAAGCGGCCTTGAGTCAGTTCGCCTTTCCAGATGTCGGGCCGCTGTCCCGCGGTGCCGGCCCGGCACTCGTCGAGTGGCACGTGGAAGAACACGGTGTCGTAGCGAACGGGCGCGAACGGCGGCGTCTCGATGCGGCAGAGTTCGCGCAGCGGCGAGGGTGGCTTGGTGCCCGCGATCAGCGATGGCCACGGCGAGGGCGGCCGCGGGGCCGTGTCGGCGCGTTCGCTGGCGAGCAGTTCTTCGCGCCATGTGCGCAGCGTGTCGCCTGCTGTGCGCGTCGCCGGCAGCGTGTGGCGCAGGAGCCCCGTCTCTTCGAACAGTTCGCGATGCGCGCAGGCCTGCAGTGCCGCGGCTTCGTCGCCGGCGGTGCGGTCCTCGTCGTCGATGGTGCCGCCGGGCAGCGCCCAGTAGCCGCCGAAGAAGCGCAGCTCGGGCGAACGTTCGCAGAGGAACACCCGGCGTTCGGGGCCCTCGCCACTGGTGATCAAGAGGGCGGCGGCGGTGCGTCGGGTCATCGTGGCGGCCCGCAGCCTAACTCGGGTGCTGCGTGCGGTCGATCCTGCGGGCAGTTCTGCAGTTCTGCCGGCCTCGGCCGCTGTGGCCGGCCCATGCTAGGATCTCGGGACGTCAACACCGACGACGCGCATCTCGCTGTCCTCGCCGCTTCCCGAGCATACCACCATGAACCGCACCGTCGCATTCCTCGCACTGTCGCTCGCCGCATCGCCGCTGCTCGCTCAGGCCACCTGGTCCATGCTCTACCCGACCGTGTCGCCGCCGGCTCGTGGGGAGGCGGTCATGGCCTTTCACGAGGCCGCCGGAGCCATGATCTTGCTCGGTGGGCAGGGCAACACGGGTTTGCTGGCGGACGGCTGGCGATTGCAGGGCAACAACTGGGTCCAGCTGCCGGGGCCGCTACCACCATCGAGGCTGAACGGCCAGATGGTGTACGACTCCGTGCGGCAGCGGCTCGTGCTGTTTGGAGGCACAGCCCCCGGTGGGTCGTTGCAAGACACCTGGGAGTGGAATGGTCTGACGTGGACGAGCCCGCTGCTGCTGGTGAAGCCACCGGCGCGATGGGGCCACGCGATGGCTTTCGATCGCGTTCGCGGCGTGACGGTGCTCTACGGTGGCGTCGCGACCGGGTCCCAAAACTTCTTTGGCGACTTGTGGGAATGGAACGGCACTGCATGGCAGCAGATCGCTGCCACGAACGCGCCGGGACCGCGACTGAATCCGTCGATGGCGTTCGACTGCGTCCATGCGAAAGTCCTGCTCTATGGCGGCAGCGTGCCGGTCGTGGGCAGCGGTTCGATCACGGTCAACGACACTTGGTCGTGGGACGGCTCGTCATGGCAGCAGCATCAGCCGGCCACTCCGCCGACCTTGCGCGACGGACCGATCCTCGTCTGTGACTCCGCCCGCCAACGCGTCGTGCTCGTGGGGGGGACCGCCGGCGACCCCTTCGTCTGGGAGTGGGATGGACAGCAGTGGAACATGAAGGTGCTGGCACCCCCGAGTGAGCGCAACTCGCACATGGCGGCATACGACTCGGTCAATCGCCGGGTCGTGCTCTTCGGTGGCCGATGGCTTGGCAGCAACAGCGTGCTCAACGACACCTGGCGGTACACAACGTCTCTGCCGGCCAATGTCGTTCCGTACG
>JBDSBS010000224.1:0-6659 GCA_039921435.1 Planctomycetota bacterium
GCGGTTGGCCCACGCGAGCCCCAAGGTGGCGATGTAACGCAACACTTGGCGCGTGACTCGGTGGTCGCGGCCGGATTTGTGTTCGAGCAACACCAGGACCGGTTGACCGAGGTCGGGGTGTTCGAGCACGAAGAGCAAGTCGGCGTGATGTTGCCGCAGATGCGCGCCAATGGCGGACGCGGGCACGAGAGTGATCTTGCATCGGGCCAGGGCAGAACGCAGAGCTGGCGGCAGCAGGCGCCGGATGAGGCCCTCGGCGTTGTGTGTGTCGGCGAAGATGAATCGGAAGAGCGCATCATGTGGATTCCCCAAAGTGAACACCCCAGGTCGTAGGACCCACGCACGCGCGCGGGCTACTTGGAAGTGGCTGAAGGGGGGCACGGTCCGTGCGGCTTTTTCTCCGAGCCCGATCGCCAGGTCGCTGTAGCCCGAGAAGTCGAAGTAGATCTGCGGTCGGGTCATCACCAGAAGCGCGCAACCCACCGCTGCGCGGTCTACGCGGCGTGCCGGGGGGAGTTTGACGATCGCCGCACCGCGAGGGGTAGCATGGGGCGCAGGGTGCCGGGCGAAACACCGTCGGGTTCCTGCGTCCAGAAGTCGTGTTTCGAACTTGCTGCTCACCGGGGTCGTTTCATGCCCGTCGTCCCGGCTCTTCGTTCCTGCATCGGCCTCGTGTTCGCAACACCTGTCGCGGCGCAGGCATGGTCGATCAGCGCAAGTGCGCCCACTCCGGGCACTGCGACCGCGAGCATCAACTTCTCGGGAAACACCAGCAACCTGCCCATCGGACCGGTTGCCCCGGCGTGTTTCTTGGAAGCTCCAACAGTGGGCGCCAGTGCGAGTGCGAGTGCGGGTGCGAGTGCGGGTGCGGGTGCGGGTGCGAGTTGGATGCCAAGTGTCTCGGGACAGTCCGCACCGCTCGCATTCACGGCTACGGTTGCAGCGCAGTGCGCGACGCAGTCCGGGACGACAATCGCCGGCGGGAGCGTGTCTCGCAACTGGACCTGGTGCTGACACTCCCACGCCAGTTGGCGGCCGGCTTGCAGTCCGTGGCGCGGCCTTCTTGTCTTGCCTTGCTGATCATCGCCACGCTGATGGGGGGGGGCGAACGCACGAGCGACTCCCTGTCACAGTCGAAGCGCAGTTTCTGCAATCTGCCGGCTCGAACCACGCAAGCCGAGTCCCACCTCGTCGGCCCGCGCGAACGTTTCTTCGCCTGCGAAGCAGCCGCTGCGGTTCCGCATTGCAAGTCGATGCGCTGACGTCGACCTAGCGGCCCCTGAATTGCATGGTCACCCTCGAACCGGATGTGCAGCAACAACCCGGTGTCGTTACGCACCTGCGAGAGCATCGGCTCTGAAGGCAGTGCATCCCTTGCCCACGAAGACTCCTCATGAACACCACTCCCAATTCACAAGTCGTTCTGTCCGCGAGCACCCTCACCGGGGACCAGGTCACCAACCGCAGCGGCGAAGAGCTCGGCAAGATCCAGGAGATCATGCTCGATGCCAATCACGGACGCATCGCGTACGCGGTGCTCAGCTTTGGTGGATTCCTGGGGCTTGGCAACAAGCTGTTCGCGATCCCCTGGGACATGCTGTCGCTCAACGTTCGCGACAAGTGCTTCATCCTCGACGTCACCAAGCAGCAGCTCGAAAACGCACCGGGTTTCGACAAGGATGCTTGGCCCAGCTTTGCCGACTCTTCGTTCCACGAGTCGACGTACAAGCACTGGGGCCGCAAGCCCTATTGGCAGACGGCGAGCTAGACCACGAACGTCGCTTCGCGAGAGACGGCGCGGCGCCGGCCTCGCGCGAGCTCGCCTCAGTTCGTCTCGTAGCGGCTGTACGCAGCGGTCGCAGCGCGGTGCACGCGCGCGAAACCCCGTGCGCCAGTACTCCGCCTGCAAGAACGACTGCAGCTCGCGAACTAAGAACCGAGGCTCCACACGTTCGCCCGCGTCGACGCGCCGCACGAACGTGCTCCACTCCGCACACGATCCGGTCGATCACTTACCGTCGACTCCGTCACATGCGTGGCTTGGTGCCCTTCTCAGGCCGCAACCGCTTGAGAACGCCTCCTGCTCGAGGCGCGCTTCATCTTCGACACCTTCGACTCGGCGTTGTTGAGGTCGCCGAAGTAGAGCGCTTCGCTCGGGCACGTCGACACACACGCGGGCTCGAGGCCGACGTTGACGCGGCGTGTGCAGTTGTTGCACTTGACGGCCTGGTTGGCGACCCGATCGATGTAGATCGCGCCGTAGGCGATGCTTCTTTGCAGGCGCGGTGGCCCGAACGCGCGTCGTAGTCGACCTGCACGGTGCCGCCGCCCGCCTTGTGCATGGCGCCGCATGGGCACGCCTTGATGCACGGCGTGTCTTCGCAGTGCTGACAGGCCATCGGCACCATGATGCGCGCAAGCCCGCCGCCGGGCTTTTCGACGTCGTGGTAGATCGTCTGACGCATGTGGCTGCCGAGCGGAATGTCGTTCTCGGCATTGCACGCCACTTCGCAGCCGTGGCTCAGCGCACGACCGTGCCCCCGCTATGGGTCGGCATCAGTCAAGTGAATCGGGACATCACGCGCTTTGGGCTCCTACCTGGGCAGCTTCCGAACGCGTGCACGGCGCGAAGCCTACCGCGAGCCCTACGGCCGTCCAGAGCCAAGGTGCCGAGATGACGAGATGCGCCCGACCTGGCCAATGAACTTGGCCGAGCCCTCGCCACGGTTCGTGCGGGCTGCTAGGTTGCGAGGCCACCCTTCGGAGAACGAACCCTGCCCCGCAAGAACAACCGAGCGCCGGACCAGACCCGGCCCATCACCTTCACGCGTTCCTACACCGACCTGCCCGGCTCGGTGATGGCCGAGTGCGGCAAGACCAAGGTGCTCTGCACGGTCTCCGTGCAGGACCAGGTGCCGCACTGGATGTACAACCGCCACGCTGGCGGCTGGCTCACGGCTGAGTACTCAATGCTGCCGGGTGCAGGCCAACCGCGCAAACCGCGCGAGGGCCGCACCGGGCGCCCACTCGACGGGCGCAGCTTTGAGATCCAACGGCTGATCGGGCGCACGCTGCGCTGCGCGGTCGACCTCGGCGCCATGCCTGAAGTGACGCTCTGGGTCGACTGCGACGTCATCGCCGCGGACGGTGGCACGCGAACGACGGCGATCAACGGTGCGGCCGTCGCCATCTACGACGCGCTGCTGTGGATGGAGGAACAGAAGCAACTACCGAAGTGGCCGCTGCGCGGTCTCGTTTCGGCTGTGTCAGTAGGCTTGGTCGACGGCGAACCGATGCTCGACCTCGACTACATCGAAGACAGTTCTGCCGACGTCGACCTCAACGTCGTGCTCGCCAGCGACGACCGCCTCATCGAAGTGCAAGGCGCGGCAGAGAAGAAGCCGTTCTCGATCGAACAACTGCAGTCGATGCTCGCCATGGCCCAGGTCGCCTGCACGCGCATTCGCGACCTGCAGAAGACGACGTTGGGCCTGTGATGACGGCCCTGCGCGGACTCTGGATCGGCACCAACAACAAGAAGAAGCTCGCCGAGCTGCGGCGTTTGCTCGGACCTCTGGGGCTCGACCTGCGCACGCCCGAGCAACTCGGGCAACCGTTCGCGCCCGACGAGGACCAACCGACCTTTGCCGGCAATGCGCGCAAGAAGGCGGCGCTGCTGGCCACGCTCGCCAAGGGCCTGGCTCTGGCCGACGACAGCGGGTTGTGCGTCGACGCGCTCGGCGGTCGACCCGGCGTGCTGTCGGCGCGCTACGGCGATCCGAGCCTCGACGACCGCGGTCGTATGGAACGTCTGCTCGACTCGCTCGCGCGCGTGCGTGGGCCCGAGCGCAAGGCGCACTTCACATGCAGCCTGTGCCTGTGCGGGCCCGACGGCCGCGTGATGACGACGATCGAAGAAACGTGCCACGGCACGCTGCTGACCGAGCCTTCGGGCGACGGCGGTTTTGGTTACGATCCGATCTTCGTGCCGCGCGAATTCGACGGCGATCCGAGCAAGTCATTTGCGCAACTCGACGCCGAGACCAAGGATCGGCTGAGCCACCGCGGCAAGGCGCTGCGCGTGCTCGTGACGCGGCTGCCAGCACTGCTGGCGCGCTGAGCGCGCCAGGGGGCTGCCTCGGCGTCGCTTACAGTCTTGCGTTACCGTGGGGCGATGTTCCCATGGTCGAAAGCGGCGCCCACGTTCCCATTGATCGCACCGCTGCTGGGCGCGCAAGTCGAGTGGCGGCGCATCGAGTTGGGCCAGCGCTTCGCCGGCACCGCGGCTTTGGACACGGCACGCGACCGCCTGGTCGCTCTGACAGCTCCCAACGGCGTCGGGGCCCCCGAGGCCGGAGGTGGGACCGCTCGCGCTGGCGACTTCGCAGCCCCGCGATCTCGCCGCCGTGGACGGCCGGCAACCGATGACGTTCAACCAGCTGCACGGCGTCACCGTGTTGTTCACGAGCCGAGCCAACTTTCCCTTTCCGAGCAGCACGGGGACTTGGCTGTGGGGACGGCACCACGTGGCTCGACGCGAGCCCGGGCGTGCAACCGGCCGTGCGCAGTGATCACGCCACGGCCTTCGACGTCGCCAGCAGCCGCGTCGTGCTGTTCGGCGGGTTGAACGCGGTCCCGGTCGGCAACTCCCATCTCGGCGACACCTGGCTGTGGGACGGCGCGGACGACCCAAGCACTGCTGCTGCACATCGGCGGGCTCTGAACCGCCCCGCCCGCGAAGCTGCGGCTCATCCCTTCATGAGCCAGATGCTGCCGCCGACGTTCTGCCCGACCTTCGGCATGAGCGGCAGCAGTTCGTGCCCCGCGACCGTCGCCAGCGTTGCGCCGTGGATCTGGATCGTCCACTGCGGGTTGTTGGTCAGGAACGCGCGCAGGAAGTAGCTCTCGTTCCACGCGCGCCCTTCGTACACCCAACTCGGGTGGTACTCGAAGTTCTGGAAGATGTCGTGGAAGTGCACCCACACGCCGTTCTGGAGGCGCGGCAGGATCTCGAACAAAATATGATGCACATCCGAGCCCGTCTTGCAGACGTGGCTCGAGTCGACGAACAGGATGTCGTTGGCCTGCAGGACATCGAACACCTCGAGCGGCACGTGCTGCACACGCGATTCCCACAGCTTGGTGCGGCGCACGTCATCGGGCCGCAGCAGGCCTTGCAGGCGCTCGGGATACGGCTCGATGAACGTGCACTCGATGCTCCCGCCCAAGAAGCGCTCGTCGGTGTCGAGCAGCACTGCCGACGACCAGCCCGAACCGACCTCGATCATGCGGCGCGGTCGCAGGCGTCGAAGCAGCGCGTAGTAGACGAACGCATCACCGTACGGAAAGAAGTCGTTGGCGAGGCAGTAGCGGCGATCTGCGCGCGGAGTCTCGGGGAAGTCCTCCTCGCCATAGTACTGCGCCAGCTCGCGCGCCAACGCCATCTGACGATCGACGTGCAGTTCGATGCCCGCCATCTCGCGCAGACCGCGCGGGAAGACGCGCGACTCGTCGGCGCGCACTTCGAGAGGGTTGGGGATCGGCGAGTAGAAGTGTCCCGCGGGCACCCACAGGGCCGGCGACAGTTGCGGGGCGCTGCCCGCTGTTGCGGCAGAGGCCTTGGTCTTCATGCCGAGCAGACCGAGCATGTAGATCCCGATCGCGACGAACAGCACGTTCGTGAAGCCGATCTCCATACTGAGCACGATGCAGAAGATCGAGCCGAACACCGAGAAGAACGCGTTGACGGCCCAACCCCATGGCACGAGGTGCGGGCACTGGGTTTCCATGAGACGCATGCCGGACGGGAACGGCATGCCCAGCACGAGTCCGGTCGGGATCAGCATCAACACGACGACCAGCATGCGTACTTCGAGCGACTGGCCCAGCAACAGCGGCAGCACGGCGTCGATTGCCCACGTGTCGAACAACCCGACCGCGACGATGCCGAGCAGGATCAGGCTCAAGTGCTTCTTGCCAACCACCTCGATGCGACCCGCCAGCAACGAACCCGTGCCAGCCGATGCGAGTAGGCTCACGAGCACGACCGAGAGCGCGTAGGTCGGATGCCCGAGGAAGATCACGAGCTTCTGCATCAGCGCGATCTCGAACAGCATGAAGCCGAGACCGAGGGCGGCGAAGTAGCCGAAGTAGCGCACGACGCCGGGCGTGCGGAAGCCTTCGTGCGCGAGCTTGCGCAGCGGCAGGAAGATCAGCAACGACGCCAGCAACAGGATCTGGAGCAGCGACGCCAGCAAGACCATGTGCCCGACCGGGAAGTCGGTTGTGTAGGTAAACTGTGACGGATCGTGAATGCGGCCCGGCTGTCCACCTCGCTGGCCACCTCGCTGGCCGCCCAACAGGCTCGACCAGCGGTAGTAGTTGAAGAAGAACGGCATGTCGTCCGTCGACGGCGAGATGTCGTACTCGTAGTCGGCGACGAAGCGCTCGAGCTCGGCGGGGCTGCCGCGCAGCACGCTCGCGAAGTCGCCGATCACCTGACGGATGTAGTTGGCCTGCTGCGCGAACGTCTCCCGCGAGTCGCCGAGCAGCTGCAGCGAGGCCTTCGCCAGCCCAGGCGTGCGCAACACCTCGGGCAGCACCGCTTCGGCGAGCGGCTGCCCTTGTAGGACCTTGGCCCCGGCCGCGAACAAGGCGTC
>JBDSBS010000225.1:0-4378 GCA_039921435.1 Planctomycetota bacterium
CAGCCATGGTTCGGCGAAGAAGCCAAGCCGCCAGCGCACATTCCTGCCGGCCGCTGGCAAAGAGCAGAAGCCCCTGGATGTGTGCGCGGCAGTACCCCTCCATGTGCGTCCTGTGTTGAACGGCTACGCAGAAGTCGCTGCGGTGGGCATCTGCTCCGAGCGGGCGCTGCGCCGGCATCTCGCCACCGGGCGGGTGAAGCGCTCCGTGATCCGCAACGGGCGGAACCTCCGCTTCGTGAAGGACCTCTTGATCACCGAACTCTTGGGGGCCGAGGAGTAGCCGCCCGTGGGTTCGATCTACAAACACCGCAAGGGCAAGCCGAACGAGAGCAAGAAGTACTGCTACACCGTCAAGATCGCTGGCCGTTGGTGCGAGTTCATCGGCTACAGCGACAAGGACGCGACCCACACCAAGATGGTCGACCACCAGCGGCGGGTTGAGCGCGGCGAAGTTGGTCTCGTCGATCCGTTCGAGGAGGGCAAGCGCGAAGCCCTGACGAAGCTCGTCGAGACCTACATCAAGCGCCCGGACGCCGCGGACCAGAACCCTCGGCACCTCGTCGGTGAACGAGAACGCCTGCTGCTCGCGTTCCACGAGATGGACGCCCGCACCTTCACCGACCTGGACATCCCGAAGGCCGAGTTGTTCTTCACCAAGTTGCAGCTCGGCGAAGTGCGACCCGGCAGGTCGACGCACAAAGGCGGCAAACCGAAGCCACGCAAGCCCGCCAGCGCCGCCACCGTGAAGGGCTACAAGGTCACGCTGAAGGCGTTCGGGCGCTACCTGCAACGGCGTGGCACCTGGCCGAGCAACCCGTTCGACATGCTGCGCACCAAGAAACTCACGGCAGCCGACCGGACTCGCGTGAACCGTGCGCTGACCCCGGAGCAGATCGACGCACTGGTGCAGGCGGCGCCCCAACGCGCCGTGCAGCAGTGGCGCAAGACGCATCCGAGCGCGAGCGCTGCGACGCTCGAAGCTCTGCGCGTCGAGGGCATTCGCCGCGGTCGCGTTTACTTGACCCTCGCGTACACGGGCTTGCGCGTCGGCGAGCTCGCCGCGCTGACCTGGGGCGAGCTGAACCTCACGGAAGGCGAAGAAGTCGCCGAGATCGAGGCCCGCAAGCAGAAGGGACGCGACGATGCCCTCGTCGTGTTGCACCCCATGCTGGCCGAGATGTTGCGTCGGCACCGGAAGGAGTGCAGCACCGCGGCAACACGAACCGGCCGAGGCCCGGTGCGCAACACCGACAAGGTGTTCCGGGTCTCCAGTTCGCTGCTGCGACGGCTAAAGCTGGACGCGCAGTGGGCAGGCATCGGCTTGTTCGACGCCCGCGGCCGATCGACGACCGTGCATGGCATCCGCGCCGGCTTCAACACGACCCTGCGCCGGAATGCGACCGACCCATCGCTTCGCATGCGGCTGATGCGCCACAAGACGGCGGACCTCGGTTTCGGCACCTACGACAAGGTCGAGGTCGACGAACTACGCCGCGAACTCGAACGTCTGCCGGTGGCATCCACGCTCGCGCTGGCCGCAGGCGCCGAGAGCATGACAGTACCAGTGACAGTACAGCCGGGGCCGCTCGGGTCCGATGCTGGCCGCTCGGGGCCGGATGGAGCACCAAACGCCACCATCGGCGAATCGGCGAATGTCGCGCGAGAACGGCCTTCCTGGCCGGCACTGGCCGAAGGTGGCCGCGTGGGGCCGGTGCCCCACGCAGCTCACGAAAATCTGAGCCCTGCAGGACTCGAACCTGCAACCGAGCGGGTATGAGCCGCCAGCTCTGACCATTGAGCTAAGGGCCCCTGTCACCCTCACGGTATACCATCCGCCCGCCAATCGCGCGAAGCGCATGCAGACTCTCGACCACAACCCACTCATCGCCCACCTGCGCGCGCTGCAGGCGGACATCCGCGACGCCCTGCGCGGCCACATGCGCGACCAGGCCCCCTCCGTCTGGTCGCGAACGGTCCGCGACGACGCGGGGGACACGATCTTCGGCATCGACGTCGCCGTCGAGGAGGTCCTGCTTCGGCAGTGCGAGGCGTGGGGTGAGCGGCAGCACTTCGTCTTGCTCGGCGAAGGGTTGGCCGAGGAAGGGCTCGAGTTCGGCAGGCCGGGGCGCGGGGGGCCGCCTTTTCGCTTGCTCGTCGATCCGATCGACGGCACGCGCGGGCTGATGTTCGACAAGCGGTCGGCGTGGTGCTTGATGGGCGCTGCCCCGGACCGGGGCCGGGCAACGCGACTGCAGGACGTCGAGGTGGCGATGATGACGGAGTTGCCGACGACGCGGCAGTCGACGAGCGACGTGCTGTGGACGGTCGCGGGTCGCGGCGCGCAGGGAGAACGTCATGACCTCGCGACGGGTCGAACCACGGCGTTCACACCGGTGCCGAGCCAGACGCCTACTTTGCGGCACGGGTTTGCGACGGTGGTCAACTTCTTTCAGGGCGGCAAGGAACTCATCGCGCGGCTCGAGGAAGCGATCCTGCTGCGTTCGCTCGGTGAGTGGAACGCCGACAAGGCCGAGGTCTACTGCGATCAGTACATCAGCTCGGGCGGGCAGCTCGGCGAGGTGATGCTGGGGCGCGACCGCTTCGTGCTCGACGTACGACCGCTCGTGCACAAAAGGCTCGGGGTGCAGTCGTCGCTGGCGTGCCGGCCCTACGACATCGTCACGCTGCGCATCGCCCTGGAGGCCGGTTGCGTCGTCTGCGACCCGCATGGCGAACCGCTCGACGTGCCGCTCGACATCACGACGAACGTGGCATTCGCCGCGTATGCCAACAAGGCGTTGGCAGCTCACCTGATTCCGATCGTGCGCGAAGAAGTGGAGCGGCACCTCGGCTGAACGAGCCACGGCGCTACATCGCAACCGTCACCTGTTGGCGAGCAGGTTGCGGATCGCAAGCTCGAGCAACGGCTCGCTGCCGGCCCCGACACTCAGCAACGCGATGGTGCCATCGCGATCGACGACTGCGAGCGTCGGGATGCCGCTGACGCCGTAGTTCTTGAAGTCTTCTTCGTCGCCGATGACGAACGGATAGCGGATCCCGGTGTTCTTGCGAAACGTTGCGACGTGCTCGGCGAAGGACTCGAGCGTCAGGTCCTGCACGCCTTCGCCCCCCCACTGCATCTGCGTCCTGTCGGCAGGCATGTAGCCGCGGTTGTAGAAGCGCGTGATGCCAATCACCTCGAGGCCCTCGGAGCGGTGCGCGCCGTACATCTCGTCGAGCGCGAGCATGACGCGCCGACACGGAGCGCACCACGTCGCCCAGAAGTCGATGAGCACGACTTTGCCCTTCATGCTGGCGAGGCTCTTCGCCTCGGCGCCCATCCACTGCCTGCAGTCGAGGACCGGTGCGGGCCTACCGATCAGGTTCTTGCGCAGAACCACGAAGCGCTTGGTGTTCTCGTCGGCTGCGGCCTCGGCCACGCCGTAGTAACGGGTCGCCTCGGCAAGCCTGCGCGAAGCCGCCGCGATGTCGCCGAGCATCAACAGAATGCCGGCCTTGCTCCCTACATTCGCGGCGTCCAGTGCCTGCGTCAGCAGCGCCTTCGCGGCCTCGGGCTGGTCCGTTCGCAGCAAGGCCATCGGCAATGTCTGACAACGCATGCGGGCGGCAGCAGCGTCGCCGTCGAAGTACCGCAAGTAGAGCTGGCCGGCAGCGACAGCCCGCTGCGGCGGCTCTGCATCTTGGGCGGCACAAAGCAAACCGTCCCGCAACAATGCTCCGTCTCGAGTGGGGTCGAACAACGCCCAGTCCGCGGCGCGGAACGCACGCTCGAAGGCCTGCTGTGGCGCAGCGCAGCGGCTGCGGGCGCGCGACATGTGCGCCGAGAGTTCCTTATGCTGCTCACTGCCGCGCTCGACCTTGCGCGCGTCGTCACCGAACGTGCGCAGCTCCTTCTGCGCCTCCTCGCGCACCTTCGTGTATTCCGCGTGCAGGCGACGCACTGTCTCCACGCCACCCGCGCATGCTGCGGTAACGCCCTGCGCGGCGAGCGCGCACGACAGGGCGACGAACGACATCACGCGGAACAACTTCATGGCCAGACCTTGCGGAGTTCTTGCCGTCAGCGCGACGGCGACGCGCGAGGCTAGCGCGACGGGTGGTGACCGTCGACCTGCACGATTCGGTCTTCTTCGGCAATCCACGCCGTCAATCGACCGCCGTACACACAGCCCGTATCGAGCCCAACACACTGCGGTCGCACGACTAGCCCGCGGCGCGCCCAATGCCCGAAGACGACGCGTCGCCGACCTGTATAGAAATCGTCCCATGGGCGGAACGGCGGTCCGGGCGGCGGCCAATCAGCGGGCGGCTGGCGGCCTTCTTCATCGCAGTAGCGAACATTGACCGCGTAGTTGGC
>JBDSBS010000226.1:0-3922 GCA_039921435.1 Planctomycetota bacterium
CCGAGAGCTGCAGCAACTTCCTCGGCAAGATCGTCGCGCTGCCGCTGATCGTGCTCGGCAGCGTGTGCCTCGTGTTCTTGACGCTCGGCCACTGGCTCAAGCGTCTCGCGGGCCAAGCCTCCGAGTCCTACCGTCTCACGAGCGAAGCGCACTTCATCTCCCAGCTCGAGCGCATCAAGCCGCAGTACGAACGCGAGGACCTGGCCTTCTTGAGCAACCGCATCTTCGGCGTTGGCGCTCGAGCCCGGCAAGCACAGTCGATGCTGCGGGCGCAAGTGTCGAGCTTGCGCACTGGCGTGCCGGTGACCGACACAGAGTTTCCAGAAAAGGGCGTGCCCGACGACGTGCGTCTCGAGGCCAACCGCATCGGCCTGCTCTACCAGCACTTTCTCGACGGTGCACCGCTGCACATCAGCGACGTCAAGACGACGGAGCAGCTGCTGGCCAACCAGGCGCTGGAGAACCTGCGTCTGCAGTTCCTGCGCTTCGACAGGCGCGAACGAAAGCGGCTGTGGAAGCTCAAGCTCGACGATGGCTCGCTGCTGAGCGGACCGTACTTGTGGTTCCGCTTCATCACCGAGAGCATCGCCGTCGAAGCCGCCAAGCGCATCGCCGGCTACAACCGCTACTGCGTGCCCAAGGCCGAGCAGTCGGCGGCACAGCCGGGCCAACTCCAGGCGATGCAGGATTGGCTGCAGCGGCGGCGCGATCCTCGCGGTGGGCGCGCGCTCGGCGACGGCAAGGCGCACAGATCCGAATCGGCGTACCCGTCGACGGAGTTCACGGCGCTGGATTTCCTGGGTGGCGACCCGGAGCGCGATGGCCACATCGCAGCGCTGTTCGGCGACGAAGTGCTCGAGGTCGTGCGGATCGACCGCCGCACGATGGTGCGAGAGATCTTCGGCACGCGCCCCGTGCACAACCTGCCCGTGCAAGAACGCAGCTTCAATCCGCTGCGGTTCTATCGCCGCCGCCTGTCGCACGGCCGCGTGCTGCTCGCGCCGCTGTTGCTCGGATGGCGCTTTCTTCGTTCGGTCGGTTGGCTCGTCAAGCGCGTGCGCCAGATCGTTCGCGAGGTCATCGATCCGGAGCTGGCGATGGCGCGGCGCGAGATCGGCACGGCACCGTTCGCGGTCGCGCTGCGCAAGATCCACCGCATGAAGGCGCCCGGCCTGTTGGAGGCGATCCGCATGCGACTGCGCGTGGATCCAGTCTACGCCGGTGCGCCGGCCGGTTGGTCAAAGGCCGAGCCGTTTGCGGCCGAGCCCGAGGTCGAGCGCGACCTGCAGTTCTTGCACATGCGCGAACGCGAGGCCAGCGAGCTGCGCGACATCGCCGCCGCGGTGCGTCAGAATGTGGCCGCACTGCACGCGGCGATCGGCTGGCTGCCTGCCCTCGGCGCTTCGGCGGTCGACAGCGAGGCGGGGGAGTTGGCCGTGACGTGTGCGTGGATCGCCAACAAGGACGACGTGCGCACGCTGCTGCGCGCCGAACGGTGGCGCACCGAGGAGTTGCCGCGCCTGTTGGCGAAGAATGCGCGCGGCTCGTGGTGGAGTGCTCTAGGTCGGGTCGTGCACGGGTGGTTTGTCGCGCATCCGGTCGATCGATGGCTCCAGCGCCACGGTCGCGATCTGACGAAGAGTGCAGCGCGGCCCTTGCGGCAGGCCTACGCCCGGGATGGGCAGGTGCGCGAGCTGCTGCTCGTCTGGAGCCAGTTGCCCTGCGAAGTCTCGCCAACTGATACCGCGATTCGCAGCTTGCGCGGGACCTATCGGAACGGTCGCGCCGTGCGCCGCGATCTGATGGCGCTGCGCGCCGTGCAGTCGCTGGCAGTGCTCGACGTTCGCAACTACCGGGACCTCGTCTTCCGCCTGGGCGACTACGAGGCGGACGGCGAGGATCCGCAACTCGGAGCGAGCTTGCCATGAACGTTCCCGATGTTGGTGATGCGATGGTGGAGCCTGCGGCGCTCGAAGCGCGGCCGCTGTTTCCCGTGCGCGAGCGGCGCATCCTGCTGTGGGTCGGTGTCGCGGCGATCTGTTGGCGGTGGCTCGAGGCGGTGCGTTCGCCGCTGCCTTCCGCCGATGCCTGCCGCGATCTGTGGCTGGCGGGACGCCTCGGTCAGGGCGACGTCGCCGCGCTCGCCTCCGCGCCAGCGCAGCCGCTCTGGGCCCTGCTGCTCGCGCCCGCCGCGGCATTGCACGTCGATGTGTTCCAGGTAGCACAGGTACTGGCGTGTGTGTTCGGCGGCCTGCTGGTATGGCCGGTGGCTGTCGCGGGGCAGAAACTGCGCGAAGGCGCTGGCGTGCCTGCGGCGATCCTCGCGCTCGCTGCCGCTGGAGCGGTCGGGCTGGCTGCTACAGGCTCGGCTGCACCGCTGCTGGCATTCGTCGCGGCAGCGGGCGTAGCCGCTTTCGTCTCGGGGCGGTGGGTGCTCGCGGCGCTGAGCGCTTCCGTCGCGATCGCGGGCGGCGTCGATTCCTTGGTCGGCGACTGCCAAGTCTGCTCGGCGCCGTGGCATCTGGCTGTCGATCTGCGGCTAGGCATGGGCGTCGCCGGGGCCCTGGCCGTGTTATCCGCGTTGCCGCCGCGACCTCTTCGCATAGTCGGGCTGTGGCTCGCGGCTGGCACCGTGCTGGCGCTCGCGTTCGTGTTCGGTGCGAGCACGCGCGCCGTCGTCATCTGGTCGCCGATCGTCATCGTGCTGGCGGGGGTCGGGCTCGCGCGCTTGCCCGTGCGCGTGCGCGACGTGCTGTTGTGTGGTGCGGTCGCGCTCGACTTCTACACCGCCTGGCATGCCGTCGAACCGCGCGAAGCGATTGTCGAGCGCGCACTGGGTCGCTACTTGCAGCGCCAGTTGGCGCCGGGGCAGCAGGTCGTCAGCGACTTGCCGCGCGTGCTCTACTTCGCGGGTCAGAAGCCGATCGCGGCTGGCGACGCCGATGCGCTGCTGCATCGAGCGAGCGCCGTCAATGTGGCAAGTATCGTGCTCGACGCCGTGCACGCGCGGCAACCGACGTTGACGGCAACGCTCGCTGGCCGGTTTGCCCGGTACGACCTGCCGCACGACCTAGTCGACCTGGTCGCCGATCGACAGCTCACGGTCTACGGCCGACGCTGAGCCGCTGGGTCCGCGGGGCCGCTGAGCCGCTGGTCCGCTGGTCCGCTGGTCCGCTGGGTGCGAGTCGTTGCGTTCGCACGCCGAAACCACACAATCGTGCGCATGAAGACTCTCCTGTTGCTGCCGCTCGCCGGCCTCCTGTTTGCTCTGCCTGAGACCGACACCGCCTCATCGCTGCCGCTCGGCGAGCACGATTGGGCCGTCGACGGTGCCCACAGCTCGGTCGTGTTTCGCGTCAAGCATGCCAACGCGTCTTGGTTTCAGGGCACGTTCGACAAGATCAGCGGCCAGGTGTCGCTCGACCCGGCCAAGCCCGAAGCGGGCAGCGTCACGCTGACGATTCCCGTCGACAGCGTCGACACCAACGATGGCAAGCGCGACGACCACCTCAAGGGCCCCGACTTCTTCAACAGCAAGGAGAATCCGTCGATCACCTTCGCGAGCACCAAGATCGCCAAGAAAAGCGACACGATGTTCGACGTGACTGGTGACCTCGCGATGGCCGGCAAGAAGAAGTCGGTCACGCTGGCGGTGGAGAAGACCGGCGAAGGCGAGTTCTACGGCAAGCGCAAGGGCTGGATGACGACCTTCACGATCAAGCGCTCGGACTTTGGCATGACGTACGGCATCGACAAGAACGTGCTCGGCGACGAGATCACGCTTTCGGTCGCGCTCGAAACGACGGAACCAAAGAAGTAGTCGCGTGGACCTCGCCGTCGTGCTGAAGGGCGTGTTGCCGTCGATCGGCTTTGCCCTGCTGCTCGTGAGCCTCGGTGGGGTTCGTCTGCTGCCGCTCGCGGT
>JBDSBS010000227.1:0-4122 GCA_039921435.1 Planctomycetota bacterium
CAGCGCAATCGTCTTGCCACGCAGAGGCTGCGTGTTCGACAAGCGCCCGGCCAGCGCGTCGGTGACGCTCGCGATCGCCACGTCGGGCCGATGCTTCGCCATCAGCTCGAGTTCGAACTTCGGCAGTGGTGGATCGGCATGCAGCAGTCGGATCGCTTGGCCAGTCGGCGAGGGCAGCGTGACAAGTTCGGGCGAACGGCCGAGCATCGTCATGCCCGCACCGTCGGCAAGGCTCGCGCGCACGGCTTCGGTGCGCGCCGCGTCGTGCTCGGCGCGCAGCACTTCGAGCAGCGCCGCTGCCACTACCCGCGCCGCCGACGGCACGAACGCCTCGCGGTACTGGGCCATCGCGGCGGCGATCTCGGCTCGGCGCTTCGTGTTCTGGGCCTGACGCGGCGCGTCCTGCGAGCGTTCGGCGGCCAGCGCTTCGTCTTCTTCCTGCAGCTTGGCGAGCTCGGCGAGGCGCGGCCCATCGCCAAGACGCAGCGTCGGACCGTTGCCCAAGTAGGGCGCACTCGCGGGCTCGCCAAGGGCGAGCAAGTCGACGACGAGCATCGGCCGCAGGTGGCGTTTGGCGACCAGCGCTTCCCAGCGGCACCAGTAGCGGCTCGCGTAGACGTCGGTCAAGAACACGACAATGGCCGCGTGTTGCAGCACATCACCGAGCGTCGCCTCGAAGTGGTCGCTCGGCGCGATGTCGACAGCGTCGAAGAACGCTTCTGCCGCCGGCATGCCATCGAGCAGGCGCTTGGTCTCGAGCGCCGCCTGCAGACCGTCGCGTTTGGCGTGGCTCAAGAACAGCTTCGGCTTTGGCGTGCCATGCTTCGCTCGCAGCTGGAACGTAATCGCGTAGAGCACCTGCAGCCGCGTGTGCTCCGGCGTGTGCGACTCGAACGCACGCACGGTTTGCAACGTGGCGAGCGGCGCCCCGAAGTTGGCGAAGTGCTTGTCGAGGGCGACGTGCACGACGGGCTGCTCGCTGGCGAGGAAGCGCGCCGCAACTTCATTGGCACGCCGCCGCCAACCGGCATCGGCGACCGAACGCTGGCCGGTCACGAGCAGCAGCACGCTGCAGTCGGCCTCGCTGGCCGGAATCGCCGGCAGACCCGCGGCCGTGCCCGTCCAACGGAAGGTCGGCACATCGGCGTGCGCGCGGGAGTGAGCGGGGTCGCCAGCCAACCAGCCAACCAGATCGTCGGCCGCAAGCGCGGCGGGGTCGTCGCCGGCGAGCGTGAGCACGTGCACGTGGAGCGGTGGTCGATACATGACCGTCTCGCGAAGGAGTCGCACGGTGAGAGAGTGCTACCTCGGCCGTTCGATGCTAACAGAAGCGGCGCGCCGTCGCGGTGCGTTCGCCGCCCAACACTGCCGGCACTGCGAGCATTGCCCGCACTGCTACCGCGGATTGTCCGTTGCGCCACCCAATGCCACTGCCGACAATCCCTGCGTGAGAGTCCCAGCCCCTGCGGCATACGATTCCACCCGAAGGCCGGGACGCCATGCGGTGCAATTCTGCGCCCCTGCGGCCCACGCTCCCCCGCGAACAACGGGACGCCGTGCGCTGCGGCTCGGCACCGCTGCCCGGCGCCGGCGCGCCGATCTCGCGGCGCAACTCCGCTGCATCGAACCGAACGGTCCCAGCAAAGGCCGCGACACGCTGCGCATCGAGCGATGCCACGCCCCATGCGCCGCCGCCGCCGCCCCATCCGCCGCCGCCGACGCGGCGGCTCTGCGCGCCGCGTTGCTCACCTGGCCGCACCGCACCTTGCGGCCCCTGCTTCCACCCGAGTGACCCACCACGGCATGACCTCCCGAACCCCACTGCAGATCCACTTGCTCTTCCACCCGTGCTCGGAGCACGCGCGCGAACTCGCCAAGGCCATGTTCGCCGAACTGACCTCGGCCCCGTCGTTCCCTGGGCCGCGCATTCCCGTGCTGTACGCACAGAACGACGGCAGCGAACGGCCGCCGCCACTCGAGTCGCTGCGGTTTGGCGAGTCCAACCACACGCTCGTTTGTCTGCTCGCCGACGACCGCATGGCGCGCACCGTTGCCGGCGGCGCCGGGCGCGCGTGGGGCGACTTTGCCAAGACCCTGCTGCGAAGTGCGCAGCGACGGCGCGGCGTCGCCGTCTTGCCGGTCGCCCTCGACGGCGGTGCCTTCCATCTGCACCGAGACATCGCGACGACGAGCTTCGTGCGGCTCGACGCCAAGCCCGATCGCGATCTGCAGCAGAGTGAACTGTTCTTTCAGATGGCCGTGCGCGCGCTCGAACTGTTGCACAGCGAACGGGTCGCCGCACCGTCGATGACCGCCGTGGCGCCGCTGCAGGTGTTTGTCAGCCACGCCAAGGCCAACCTGCCGCGCGACCCCGAGGCCAAGGAGGCGCGCGGTGCGGTGCTGTCGCTGCTCGACTACCTGGCGACGGGCCCCGTGCGCGCGTGGTTCGACTCGAGCCAAATCCGACCCGGCCAGCACTTCGACGCCGCCATCGAGAAGGGTGTGCGCACGAGCACGGCGTTCGTCGCGGTGCGCACCGACCAGTACAGCAACCGCGAATGGTGCCGGCGCGAGTATCTGCGCGCGCGCGAACTCGATCTGCCGATCGTCGTCGTCGATGCGCTGGCCGAGACCGACAGTACGGCCTTTCCGTACTTCGGCAACGTGCCGACGGTTCGCTGGCGCGAGGACACGACAGGGCTGTCGATGCCGCGCCGGCTGGTGCACGTGCTGCTGCAAGAGGCGCTGCGTTTTGCCGTCGTCGCCAAGAGTGGTGCGCCGACCGAACGACGCACGCTGCGCCTCACGCGCCACCCCGACTTACTATCGCTGCAGGCCATACCGACGACCGTGCGCAAGGTCGTGTATCCCGACCCGCCGCTGCCGCGCGAGATGCACGCACTGCTCGAACGGCAACGGCCGCAGTTCACGTTCACGACGCCGATGCTCGAGGCGCGCACCAGCAAGGCCGTGATGCAACACCATCGGCTCGGCCTGTCGGTCGCCGCCGCGAGCGACATCCACCGCCTCGGCAAGGGCGACGAGCACCTGCGATTGCTGGTAGACGACCTGTCGATCCTGCTGCTGCTCTGCCGCGCCGAAGTCGGCTACGGCGGCTGGTACGGCGTGCGCGGCCAGGACTACACGAGTGCCTTGCTCGACCGCGCGCGCTCGCTGCGTGCGATCGCCGAGTCACAAGGTCCGGGCAGCATCCGCATCGCGCCAGTCACGCACTTCGTGAGCTGGCCTAAGCACCTCGACGCCACCGACGAAGAACTCGCGCTCTACGACCGCACCGCGCACCTCGTGCGCTGCGAGGAGCCCCCTGGTCTGCCGATGCGCGAACGGCTTGCGGAGCAGAAGGGCGGGTTCTTCCGGCGGCGCCCGAGCGCGCACGAACAGTGGCCCGACGACCTCGCGAGGGCGCGCTGGTTTGCGCACATGCGCGGCCTCGCGACGATGCGCGAACGCATGAACGGCTGGCTGACGGCGCGCTTGTGCGTCGGCGGCAAGCTGTCCGAGTACAGCGGGCTGTTGCCCGGCATCGTCGTCGAGGCGCTGCTCGCGCTCCGGCAGCGGAAGCCCGTGTTCTTGCTGGCCGCGTTTGGCGGCGCCACCGAACTGCTCTACGACGTGTTGGCTGGCGAGACACGCGAGGAGCTGAGCACGATCTTCGTGCAAGCAGCGGTCGACGGCTACGCGCAGCTGGTCGCGTTCCATCGTGAGCATCAGACCGCTTTCGAGACGCCGGAGCAGATCGCCGCGGAGCTGCGCGGACTCGGCCTTCGTGGGCTCCACAACGGGTTGTCGCTGGCGCAGAACGAGGAGCTGCGCGACTGCACGGATCCGTTCCGTATTGCCGAGTTGGTGGCGAAGGGACTGACGAAGTGTTCGGCGCGGCGACGGCGACGGTGAAGCGGCGCAAGATGTTCGAGACAAGATCTTCGAGAGCTGGTGCAGATTGCGGCACCAGCGCGCGCTAGCATTCCCGCCGGAAGCTACTGCGGAGAGCCACGACGACGCGCGATTCCGTCGCAAGCGATCCGCGCCCCGTTGACGCGAGAGCCATCAGGACCATGCACAGCCCACGTGACGCCGAGAGCCCGTCCGCAGCCAGCCCCA
>JBDSBS010000228.1:0-10492 GCA_039921435.1 Planctomycetota bacterium
TGCCGCGCAGCGATCCCGGCATGGCCTCGACGCGACGCGACACCAGCGGCACGGCCAAGTCGATCTGCATCAGGCGATCGGGCGAATAGGACAAGAGGGTCTCGGTGCGCCACTCGTCGCTGCGCGCGCGCGGCAGCCACTCGAACCGCTGCTTCCACTGCGGCAGCTCGGGAGAGATCACGCCGGCATCGGTCGTGAAGAGCTGCGCCGGGAGCGAGGCGAGCACCGATCCACACGCGACGAAGAACCGGAACATCGCCTGGACTAGAGCACTGCGTTGCCCAACAGACAAGGGCGCCGAGCTCCCCCTTCAGTAGAGCGGGCCTCACAAAACCAACGCATTGCGGCAGCCCGCCGGCAGCGCCGCCAGACACAGCTCCTGCAACCGCCGCCGCACCGCCTTGTCTTCTGCCGAAGTGAACACGTACAGCTTCCACATGCGCGGGTAGCTCTCCGACAGATCGCGCAGCCGCGGAATCTGCTCGACGAACGCATCGAGCGGCAGCGTGCGTTCGCCGGCCCCAGGGAAGCGCACGAGCGTCTTCGCTTCCTTGAGCTGCATGCGGCGCTTGGGGCAATAGAGGATCACGTCCATCGCGGCACCAAACACCTGCTTCGCCTTCTGCTCCATCGCCGCTTCCCAAGCGAAGCGCGCCTCGGGTTGGCCGGGCACGAAGTACGTCGCCAGCAGTTCGTCCTGCACCTTCTGGTTCTGATAGAACGGCAACACGAGCACGCGCTTGGGCAGCGCGCGGCGGCGAAAGCGCGCGACGAATCGATGCAGTCGTTCGGTCGCCACGGCCTCACCGAGGTCGAGCCCACCGAGGTGCCCCACGAGCGACTCGTCGTTCATCTGCTGCAGGTCCGCAGCCGACAGACAGCCGGCCCGCATCGCCAGTTCGACCATGCGCGACAGCATGGCTCCGGCCGCGATCTTGGCGTGGTGGTAGTAGACGCGTTCGCTGAAGTGGTAGCGGCAGTCGAGCACGCGCAACAGCTCGGAGACGATGTCCTCGCGCAGCATGCCGTTCTTCTCGCAGTCGACGAACAGTTGCCCACTCTGCCGGTCGACGCGAAAGTAGTCGATCACGCGGCGGTCGTAGCGCAGCTCGAGCCCCGTGTAGTGCGCATCGCGTCGCAGGTAGTCGAGCAGGTCCGCATCGATCGTGTCGCTGACCACCTGCCGCCAGAACGCGGGCACGGTCCTTCCTTCGCCAGTGAGGATCGCCAATACGTCGTCGCGCAGGCCCTGGCGATCGAGCTCGTTGCCCAGTTCCGTGTCACCCAGCACGGCTCGGAAGCGATCCGGATGGTCATGCCGCGGCAGCAGACCCGTCTGGTCCTCGATGTTGTGCCCAAACGGAATGTGCGTGACGTCGTGCAGCAGCGCCGCCGTTCGCAGGATGCGTACCTCGTCCTCGGTCACCCGATGGCAGCCCACTGGATCGCGCGCCGCGTTGCGACTGCAGGCCGCCAGCAACTGGTCGCAGACGAACAGCGTGCCGATCGAGTGCTCGAAGCGCGTATGCGTCGCGCCCGGGTAGACGAAGCAAGCACTGCCGAGCTGCTTGATCCCGCGCAACCGCTGGAACTCGGCGGTGTCGACGAGGCGCAGTTCGTCGCGCGAGAGTTCGATGTCGCCGTGGACCGGATCGCGCAGGATGCTCACGTTGGCGCGACCGTAGCACCCTCGCAGGCGCCGGGAAAGAAAGTGGGGATCGGACCTGGCTGCAAGTCCGATCCCCCCACCACACAAACGAAGCCACACGAGGCGCTCGCGGCGCTCACACGTCGCGAACACCACATTCTATCCCGGTTCCCGAGCGGGGTCGGAACACACTCGCAGTGCTTCACGACGAGTCGGCGCAGCCGCGGCGCCATCGCGGGTTGCGGTGTCCCTGCCCGGGACCGAATTCGCAGGCCCGCCAGCCGCTGCCACGAGCCGTCACTTGGGCGAAGGGGCCTGCAACTCCACGGTGCCCGTGGCATCGACGTGCTCGAACGTGCGCTGCCACTGCCGATCGCCGACGAACGTCGTCACGACGACTTCGAAGCGACCCGCGTGTGGGAACGCAACAAGCCAGGCGCGGTCGGCCGCGAGCGCCGCCTCGATGCCGCCGGCGAGGTCGCTCTCGGCTCGCCACGCCACACCTGACACGGGTGGCAGCAGGCGGAACGCCACTTCGTCACCATTCCAACGGGGCAGCACGAACGGCGCCTTCGGATCGGCATGCGCCCAAACCACGTCGCGGCCCGCGCACCCAAGCTTGCGCAGCGACAACACTGCATCGGGAGCAGACAGCCCGCCGATCGCGAACGCGCCATCGGCATCCGTCGTGGCCATGCTGCGACCTCTGCCCTCGAGGTGCGGCGGCAGCAACCGCAGCGAGCTTCCCGGCGCGAGATCCTGGCCAGGCAACCGCGACCAGAGTGAGGCGCCCACGACCGGACTACCAGCCTCGTCGACGACGAGCCCACGCCACACCGACGTCGCAAACTCGATCGGCAGCACGGCGCGCGTCGACTTGCCCGCCAGCGTTACGCTGTGCGGCGCCATGCCCGGTGCGCGCGCATGCTGCACGACGATGCTGAGTTCGCCGCTCTGTGGCAAGTCGGTCACGAACGCGTGGCCCTTGGCATCGATGGGGAAGCCGCGCGTGAGGACCTGCGCGAAGAACGGATACAGCGCCACCTCCGTCGACACCGAGCTGGTCGGCAGCACGAACAAGCGCGCGTCGTCGAGACCATCCGCGGTACCCGCGAGCTGAACCTCGAGCCGCCCTGCCGGCTGCAGCGTGATTTCGAACTCCGGGATCGGCGGCGCCACGCTCACCGCGCGCCACGCGGTCGCCAAACCCTCGGCGCGCACGACGAAGGGCACACCATGCCCTGCCGGCACTGCTAGCTCGAAGACTCCGTCTGCATCGGTCGAGACTTCGAGGTTGCGGCCCTCGCCGTCCTGTTCGCCGAGCCAGACGCGCGCGCCAGAGACTGGCTTCTGCGCTGCATCCCGCACATGGCCGCGGCACAGGATGCGCGCGCCGACGGTCGGTCGCGCCAATTCCATGGCAACGGGCACCTGACGCAGCAGCGAGCCGCCATCGTAGGCGATGCCAACCAAGGCGAGACCGGGACGCGGTGGTCCAGGATCGAAGCCCGCGCCGACGCCCGCCAACAGTTCCGTCGGCAGTTCGAGACCGTCGCCGAGCCGCACCGCTTGTACGCGCTTCGGTGGTGGCGGCACGTAGCGCTCGAGCAGTTTCACCGCGACGCGAACGCGCGGCGCCGTCGCTGGCAGCGGAGGCGCCTGGCCCGTTGGATCCGTGCCACTGCCGGTTCCCGCGGGCGAAGCCGGCCACTCCGGGAGCCGTTCCGGCGGCCTGATTCGATCGGGCCACGACGCGATCGCGACCACGACCGCAAGCATCAGCGCCAACAACAGGAAGATGGCGGTGCTTCGTTGCATGCCGGTCCGCACGGGAAGAAGGATACCTTGCTCGCCGTCTGCGTGCCTCGTGGCATGTCGACCCGCATCGATCCGATGCGAACGAACGCCCCCGCACGACCTTGACCCTGCCGATCGCTCTCGACTACCGACCCGCGCTGCTCTCCCCAGCCGGCATCGGTCGCGCCACGCGCGAACTGGCCAAGGCCCTGGCCGCCCGCGAGGACCTCGAGCTGCACCTGTTTGGCCACAGTCTCGCGCGCGCGCGACAGGCCGTCTCCGTCCCCGAGCGAGCTCGCTTGCATCGACTGCCAATTCCTGGCCGAAGCCTGCCCGCCTTGGCACAACTCGGGCTTGGCGCCGATCGACTGGCCGGTGGCGCCCGCGTATTCCACTGGACGGACTACGTGCAGCCGCCGGTCGTGCGCGCAAGCGCCGTGTTGACCGTGCACGACCTCGCCTTCGTGCGCGACGCTGCGTGGCACGGAGCTGACAGCGAGTCGCTGCGCGAACGCACGAAAGCCGCGATCGCCCGGGCCGCCGCCGTAATCGTTCCTTCCCGAACGACGGCGTCAGATCTACGCGCATTCGCTCCAGAAGCGCGCTCGGTGCACGTCGTGCCGTTTGGCGCCGACCACACCCCGACCGCGATCGCGACGGCACACCCGCTCGGCGGACGCCCCTACGCGCTGTGCCTCGGCACGATCGAACCGCGCAAGAACCACCGCACTCTGCTGGCTGCGTGGCGCCTGCTGCGCGCACCGCGCCCGCTGCTCGTCGTCGTCGGCCAGCGCGGCTGGGAGTGCGACGAGATCGTGCGCGACCTGGAGGCCGGGGTGCAAGCAGGCCTGGTCGAGTGGCACAGCGACGCGGCCGACGCCGAAGTCTGGTCACTGCTGCAGCAGGCGCAACTGCTCGTCTATCCATCGCTGTGGGAAGGCTTCGGCTTTCCGCCGCTCGAGGCGATGCAGCTCGGCGTGCCGGTGGTCGCCCACGACACAGCGCCGATGCAAGAACTCGGCGACGGTGCGCTCGAGCTCGTTGACGCGACCGACGCCGCGGCCCTCGCCGATGCGATCGAACGCGTGCAACACGATGAAACGCTGCGCGCGCAGCGCTGCCAGGCTGGCCGCACTCGCGCCGCGGCATTCCGTTGGCGCGACTGTGCCGCGGCGCATGCAGTCGTCTATCGCGAGGTCGCATCGTGAAGGTCGTCTTCGACGGCGCGTGCTTTGGCGACGGTCCGATCACAGGCGTCGGCCGCGCGTTCTCGAACGGCCTCGCGGCCTACGTCGAAGCGGGTGGCAACGACTGCGTGCTGCTCGTGCCCACTGGCGCACCGGCCCCCGCTCTCGAGGGCCTGTCGTTCGTCGAGGCACCGCGCGGCGCACTTCGGCGCCAACTCGAACTGCCGCGTCTTTTGCTCAAACTTGGCGCCGACGTGCTGCACAGTTCTGTCGCCGCGGTGCCGCTGCGCGCGCCGTGCCCGACGATCGCAACCGTGCACGACCTGCCCTGGCTGCATCCCGAACTCGACGAACCGACGTCGCCGTGGCGGCGGTTTGCGACGCGGCGCGCGCTGCGCGCAGCCACGGCCGTCATTGCACCTTCCCAGTTCACTCTCAATGACGCCGCGCGTCTACTCGCACGCACCGACACCCTGCACCTCGTGCCACACGGCACCAAACGCATCGATGCATTGCCCAGCGCGACGCGAACTGGACCACTGCTCGCACTCGGCGATGACCGACCGCGCAAGAACCGCCGACGCATGCGCGAGGCGTACGCCATCGCAAGGGAACGACGTGAGACGCTGCCGCCACTGCGCTTCGTGGGTCTTCCCGACGACTATGTCGACGAAGCCGAGAAGCACGGACTCCTGCGCAGCTGCCGCGCCGTCGTGCAGGGTTCGCTGTTCGAAGGCTTCGGCATGCCCGTGCTCGAAGCATTGGCGCATGGTGCACCCGTGCTCTGCGCCGATATCCCTCCGTTCCGCGAGATCGCCGGCGACGCGGCGATCTACGTCGATCCGCACGACACCGCCTCGATCGCGGCAGGGCTCGAACGCCTCACCGACGACGCCCTCTGCGCCGTACTCGCAGCGAAGGGATGGCAGCGTGCAGCTTCGTTCGGCTCGCAGCGCACGGCCGAACTCTGGCGCCGACTGCACGAGCAGTTGGTGGTGCGATGACGCTGCACGTCGCCTGCTCGGGTTGGCTGCTCGGCGAGCCCTCGGGTGCAAATCGCCGCCTGCTGTGCCTGTTGCAGCACATGGGCCCGCTGCTGCTCGCGCAAGAACGCGTCACCGTGCTGCATCGGCCCGACTTCGTGCCGCCGCCGTTGCCGCACATCACCTGGCGCGCGATCGAGATCCCAGCCCGTCCCTCCTGGCGCCGCGCGCGCGCCGAACAGCACCTGCTGCCCACTTGCCTGCACGAACTCGGCGCAACCGTCTACGACCACGGCTTCCTGCCGTTGCCGCGCGTTCCCATGCCGAGCTGCCTGACGGTGCACGATCTGCGCGCCGCCGACGGACTCACGAAGTGGCCGCCCTGGCTCGCGCGCGCCGTGCTGCGGCGTTCCTGCGCGCGCGCCGCTGCGATCGTCGCACCGAGTGAGTGGACTGCCAGGCGACTGCGCCAACTCGTACCGAAGGCTCCTTCGCCTCTCGTGATTCACAACGGCGTCGAGTTGCCGGCGCCCGACGCGGCGCCCCGCGCTCTCTTGCACCGACCGCTGCCCGCCTGCGGCTACGTGCTGCACGTCGGCCACATCGAACCGCGCAAGAACCTCGAGGTCGCCGTGCGCGCCCTCGCCCTGCTGCCCGCGACCGAACGGCCCGAGCTGTGGCTCGCGGGCCGCGATGCCGGTGGGCTGTCGTATCTACTCGAGCTCGCGGAACGCCTTTCGTGCCGCGCCAGCATCCGGTCGCTAGGCACCGTGACCGATGACGAACTGCCGTCGCTCTATGCCGCCGCGCGCGCCGTGCTCGTGCCATCCGTCTACGAGGGCTTCGGCTTGCCGGCCCTCGAAGGCCTCGCTCACGGCCGACCGGTTCTCGCGAGCCGCGCAACGTCGTTGCCCGAGGTTCTCGGCGAGGCGGGGTGCTTGTTGTCGCCGCACGATGCAGAGGCGTGGGCAGCGGCGATCGCCGCGACCGCGAGCGACGACCCCACGGCGATCACAGCTCGGCGCGCGCGGGCTGCACAGTTCTCGTGGAAGACTGCCGCCACCGGTCAAGTCGCGGCGTGGCGCGTTGCTCATGCGAGCCGGTCATGAAGGCAAGCTGAAGACTCCCGCCGGCGTCAGCGCGATACCGGCACCACCGTCGGCCAGGCCAGATGCATCGGCACGCCAAGTCGCTGGCGGCAATCGGCTTCGAGTTCGTCGAGCAGCGCCCGCAGGTGGTCCGTCTGACGCAACTGCGCGACGTGCGCCGGCAGGTCCGAGAGGCCGACGCCACACCGACGCCGCACGACCGAGTCGAGTCCCGCGGTCTCGGTTCCCGGCGCTTCGACGACCAAGCCGAGACGCGCCAGCGCCAACGCCGCGAGCACACGAACAGGCTCGCCGAGGTCGAAAGGCAACACCTGGTCCCTCTCGACGCCTCGCACCTGCAGCGGCAGTGTCTGCCCCGCGGGCAACATCGTGAGATCGCGCAGGTGAGGGACCGCGGTGCCCAGGTCGACGCCGCGCCGCTGCAGCTCGGCCAAGCTCCGCGCGACAAAACGCAGGTTGGCTGAGTCGATCGCCGCAACCACATCCGCGAGCAGCGCATCGACGCCGATGTCGATCCACGCTGCCGCTTCGACGGCGGTCGTGCGAACCTCGTCGAGCACACCAAAACGGGCCAACCAGGCCAGCTCAAAGGCGAGATCCACGTCGAGTGCCCGCAGCGAACCACGCAGCGCCGTGCCCCGCCCGGCCAACCAGGCCAAGGCCACAGCAGCGACGCCCGGTTGCCGGCTCGTCGCCAGACCGAACACCACGGATAGCACATCGGCGCGGTCGGCCGACGCGCGCCCCACCACCTCGAGCAACGCGGACAGCACCTCGACGCCGCTCCATTCGGCCATCGACAGGATCTCGGCGGCCAGCCGCGGGTTTGCCGATGCGCCCGCCGCAACGTCGGCAGGTAGATCCGGCGGTGATGGCGACTGCAGCACGGCATCGATGCTCGCCAACAGGGCACGGTCGCCGGCGGCCAAACCCTGGCACGCCGCTAGAACGCGATCGGCGGCCTGCCCACAACGCGCGGCGACCTCGGCGTCCTTGTGGCTCTTCTGGACGAGTCGCAGCGGCGCCAGTGCGACGAGACCGTGCTCGCCCCAGGCCGCGAACGCATCGCACGTCGAAAGGAGGATCGAGGGTTCGACGTCCCAGAGGCGCGCCACGAGATCGGCCCGCTCGGCCAATGGCAACGACGCACCGTTCTCCTGCAACCAGAGCACGGCGCGACGACGGCTGTCGGGGTGCCAGTGCTCGAGCAAGGCGCGCGCAGCCAAGGCGTCGAGCGGCTGCTTGCTCATCGCCAACCACGCTTCCGCGAGGTCGACAGCGGCCAGGCGTTCGGACGGCCGATCCTTCCACGCCAGCGCGGCGTGGGTCATCACCTGCTCGCGTCGCCGCGACAACGCATCGAGGAGTGTCTGCCGCTGCTCGATCTCTTCGTCGGCGTGCGCCGCGAGCCAACGGCATGCTGCGATGCACTGAACGCCGCGGGCGTCCAGATGGTAGAGCAAGTTCTTGGTCGTCGGATTCGCGCCGAGCCGGGTCTGCGCCATCACGATGCCGCCGGCGACGGCCTCGAGCCGCGAGGCGCGTCGCTTCAGCAGGTCCTCGATGGCGTCACAGGCATCGTCCGACAGGAACGGCACGAGCATGCTGAGCGTCCACAACGCCTGGTGCCCAACTTCGCCGTCGTTGTCGTCGCCGATGATGTCGCGCACCTCGGGCAGCGCCGATACCGCAGCACGCCCGCGCCGACCGAGTACGTAGAGCGCCTGCGACTGCACCGCCACGGGCGCGTCCGGGCGACGCGAGTAGTGCAACACTTCGCGCAGTGCAGGCACGACCATCGGGCCCAGGTTCTCGAGCTTGCGAACAGCCTCGGCGACTTTGCTTGGATCGCCCAGGTCGGCGATCGCGTGCTGGATCTGCTGCTGGAGTCGATCGCTCTGCCCAGACAGTGCGGCAGTGGACAGCAACACGGTTCCAGCGAGAACGGAAGCGCTCGTCGGACTCATCGGACCAGGGAGCATACCGTCCGGCAGGACACGCGCCGCGTGCCAGCGGCAGCAAGCCGGCCGACGCGCGCTGTACCTGCGCGTCGACCCAAGAGTCGACTCACGTTCTGGGTGAAAATCGCTCATCGCTCGTGCGAGTGGCCCTCATCGCCCGATCGTGCCACCTGCCGCATCTTCGTACTGCTTCGCTTCCTCGACACGTCCGTGGCGCCGGTAGAAGTCGTGCAGGTGCACACGAACGGGCATGACTCGCGAAGTGTCGTGCGGCTCGGCGACACTCGCTTGCACAGCATCGAGCAGCAACCGCTCGGCCGCGTCTGATCGGCCGGCGAGATCCTCCGCGAGCGCCAGCTGCAACTTGCAGTCGACGATGTCCCTCATCGCCGGCGGCGATGCTGCTTCGTGCACGGCCAGCGCCTCGCGAATCAGAACCGAGCCATCTTCGACGGCGCCACTGCGCGCCATGGCGACGCCAAGGCTGCCATTCGTGAGCGCAATCTGACGATGTCCAGCCGGCAGCCCCGCGACACGCACGCGCAGGACCTCGCGCCACGTTTCGACTGCCAGCGGCCAGACGCCGCGCCGTTCTTCGATAGACGCACGCACTTCGAGGCAAGTGGCGACGCGCGCATGCAGCGGCCCAAATCGCTGCTGTTCGATGGCCAGAGCCTCGTCGATCGCGGCCTCGGCCGCATCGAGGTCTTCGCACCGAAGTTCGGCGTAGGCGAGCAAACGCAGGGACACTGCCAAGGCGTCCGCGCCGAGCCCGGCGAGTTGGCGGCTTCTTTCGACGGCATCGCGCAGCAGGGTGCGAGCCTTCGCGAAGTCGCCCACACGGATCGACAGCGTACCCAAGTTGGCCGCCGACTGGATGGTCAGCGGATCGTCCGGACCGAGCACTTCGGTGCGAAGGCGCAGCGCTTCCGACAGGTGCTCGCTCGCCAACGCCAGGTCGGGTTCGGAGTTGGCCAGGTTGTTAAGGCTCTCGGCGACCAGGACCTGGTCGTCGCCCATGCGCCGCAGAGCCAGGGCCTCGAGGTGCAGCTGCCGCGCCCGTTCGACGTTGCCGATCGCACGCTCGGCGGCGGCGAGGTCATTGGCGGCGCGCGCCACGTCGGTGTGCACGTCGCGAGGCAACTCGCGGTGCAGGCGATCGCACTCGCGCAGCGCAGCGAGGGCTTCAGGCAGCCGGCCCTGTCGGTAGTAGAGCTGACCGAGACTGCTGAGGCTCAGGGCCCGTTCGAGACTTTCATCGCCGAAACACTGGCTGCGTATCTTCGCCGCCTCGAGCAGCAGCGCTTCAGCCTGTTCGAACGCGTCGACAGCGGCAGAGGCGCGTCCGAGTGCATCGAGCAGGTTTGCGCGCAAGTGCTCGTTGTCGCGATACTGCCGCCGCACCTGCCCCGCCTTGCGGTCGATGGTCGCCAGGACCTTGGCTCGTTGGTCCGACCGGACGACGAACTGCCCCGACAGGAACGTGTCGCCCAAGAACTCGGCGACGATGTGGTTCGACGAGGCTTCGATGCGCGCGTGTTCGGCTTCGTGTTCGGCGCGATGGCGCGCCGCGCCCGCCGCATCTCGCTCGCGCACTGCGTCCATCGTCGCCGCCGCGGCAATGTCCCGTTCCACGCTTGCAACCTTGGCCAGACGCAGGCTGGAGGCGATGCCGCCAACGAGAGCCAAGGCGACCGCCGCCGCCGCGATCACCGCTACGAGATTGCGGCGCACGAACTTGCTCGCTCGATAGGCCACACCCGCGTCGCGGGCGACGACTGGGAAACCGTCGAGGAAGCGCTCGACA
>JBDSBS010000229.1:0-2934 GCA_039921435.1 Planctomycetota bacterium
GTCCTTCGCCGACGCCGCCGTCGTGCGCGGCTCGTTCGGCCTCATCTGCGGCCCCGGCGAGGCGCAGTTTCGCAACGTGAGGCTGCTCGAACGCGATCCGTTCGATCCGGCTGCGCGCATCGAGCGCGAACTGGCGATGGCGAAGGTTCTGAGCGACCCGAGCCAGCGCACGCCGGGCACGTTCAGCGGCTTCGTGCCACCCGAACTCGGCGAGCTGCTCTTCGTACAGGGCGAAGTGGTGAAACTCGGCGCCTTGCGCCAACGACCCGTCATGTTGGTGTTTTGGTCGCCGGCGCAAGACCGCGTGATCCAGTGCACGAGCTACCTGCGCCACGCGCTGCAGCGCGGTGCCGCGAAGGGACTCGCGGTGCTCGTGGTCACCGATTCGAGCGCCACGCCGGACGACCTGACCGCCTACTTGAAGGACCACCCGTTGCCGGGTGCGGTGGTCGCCATCGACCAGATCGGTGCGACCTACGACGCGTTCTTCGTCAAGGTCGGCTTCTTCGGCATCCCGCGCATCGTGCTGCTCGACCGCGACGGCAAGGTGGTGTTCGAGGGCGATCCCGGGTTGCGTCGCGGTGAAGAATGGAAACCAGCCGACGGGCCGACCTACGCCGATGCAGCACTCGACACCCTTTTGGGTGGTTGAGTCCGACTCGGTCGGAACGCGCAGCCGGCCTCGCCGATCGCTGCCCTACCTCTGGCTCTCCCACCCCAATCTCCCACCCCAATCTCCCACCCCAATCTTTCCAGCCCAGTCTTTCCAGCCCAGTCTTTCCAGCCTCTATCTTTCCTGCCTCTCTCTGTCGTCGCGAACCAACCGCACGACGTAGGCGCCCGAGACCTCCGATGGCACGAGATCGACCATGTGCCTAGCTTCGGCCTCTTCGAGCAGGTCGTTGAACGAGCGGAAGCCGTAGTAGGTCTCGTTGAAGCCCGGATTGCGGCGCTTCAGCGCTTGCTTGACCATCGAGCCCCAGATCTTGCCGTCCTCACCGCGTTCGTTGCTCAACTCCTCGATCGTCTCGAGGATCAGCTCGAGCGCCTCTTGTGCGCGATCTTCTCCGACGCGCTTGGCGCCACCGTTGCTCGATGTCGCTGGGCCCGTGGCCGCGCCGGACGCGCCGACCGAAGACCCAGCTGACGAACCACCCGGCGCCGCGGCCTTCTTGCCGCGCCCACGCTGACGTGCCGGCTTCTCGCGCACGAGGTCGTCGTAGAAGATGAACTCGTCGCAGTTGGCGATCAGCAGGTCGGAGGTCGAGTTCTTGACGCCAACGCCGATCACGACCTTGTCGTTCTCGCGCAGCTTGCTGACCAAAGGCGAGAAGTCCGAGTCGCCGCTGATGATCACGAACGTGTCGACGTGCGCCTTGGTGTGGCAGAGGTCGAGTGCGTCGACAACGAGCCGGATGTCGGCCGAGTTCTTGCCCGACATGCGCACGTGCGGGATCTCGATCAGTTCGAAGGCGGCCTCGTGCATGGCGCCCTTGAAGCTCTTGTAGCGCTCCCAGTCGCAGTAGGCCTTCTTGACGACGATGCTGCCCTTGAGCAGCAACCGGTCGAGCACCTTGCCGATGTCGAACTTGGCAAACTTGGCATCGGCAACGCCGAGCGCGACGTTCTCGAAGTCGCAGAACACGGCCATGTTCGTGTCGGAAGGTGTCGTCATGCGTGCGGGCGGTCGGTGACCGGAACAGGATCCTAGTCGGCCCGCGCGCCATACGGTCGCGAGAACCGCAGTTCCTTGCCGCAGTCTTCCACGAGCGGTAACCCGCCGGCATGCTGCGTCGCCGCATGCACGTCATCGACCATGTCTTTGTGTTCTGCAGCACTGGCGCCCCCGAGCAGCAGTTGTTGGCGGCCAAGGGACTGCGTGTAGGCGTGCAGCGGCAGCACACTGGCCAAGGCACGGCGAACGCGTGCTTCGGCTTCGGCAACGCCTACCTCGAGCTGCTCTGGCTCGCGTCCGAGGCAGAGTCTCGGCATGCCATGGTCAAACCGCTGGGGCTGCAGGAGCGCGCTCGCTGGCAGCAGACCAACGCCTCGCCGTTCGGCATCTGTGTGCGGCCGGTCACTCCGGGTGCTGCGCCACCGTTCGTACGTTGGGACTATCGGCCGGCGTACCTGCCCGCCGACCTGCCGATCCAAATGGCGTGCAACAGTGGCGTGATCGGCGAACCCATGCTGTTTGCCATCGACCGCCCGTTCGCGCCGTTTGGCGTCGAGCACAGCATGGCCAAAGCGCAGCTCGTGCAGACGACGATCACCGTAACCGACCTGGCGCCGATGTCGTTGCTGCGCGAAGTAGAGGTCCCCGGCTTGACGATCCAGTCAGGGCAGCAGCCCCTCATGGAGCTTGCGTTCGAGAACCCGCGAGGCTCGGTGCTCGATCTGCGTCCGCAGCTGCCGCTCGTCTTGCGACACTGATCGCGCTGCGCAGCACCTCAACGCGTGCAATCGGGGCCCGTGACGACACGGCCCAGGTCCACATCGCCGACGATGTCGATGGAACGTACGAAGATCTCGCTGCCGATTGCGGGATAGACGCACACGGTGCCGGCGAGCGTTGCCCGGCCCCGCGCGACCTCAGCCCCATCGACGAACACGAGCACATCTTCGTCGAACTGACGCAGCACGATCGTGTGCTCTCGACCGGCGCGCAACAGGCGAGGCTCGGTCACCTGAACGCGTTCACCGCCCTCGTCGCGGAAGTAGAAGTGGTTCTGGTCCGCCCCCTCCCAGTTGAACAGGATGTTGACCGGGCCGACGGCGATCCGGAAGTTGAGCCCGACCTCGGTCTGGATCCCGCCCACGATCTCGATGCAATCGATGCGCCGCCAGGCGAATCGCGAGGTTGCTCTTCTCGGGCGCGAGGCTGCGGCCGTACAACAGACCGTTCTGCACGCGGCATGCGCCACCGTCGATGTG
>JBDSBS010000230.1:0-10730 GCA_039921435.1 Planctomycetota bacterium
GCGCTCGAACAAGCGCGCGTCGGTCGGTTGCACATCCTGCGCGAGATGTTGAAGGCCCTGCGCGCACCGCGGCAGGAACTGAGCCCCAACGCGCCGCGCCTCGAATCCGTCAAGGTCCCGAACGAGAAGATCGGTCTCATCATCGGCCCGGGCGGCAAGAACATCCGGCAGCTGCAAGAGACGTTCGAGTGCAAGATCTCGATCGAGGACAGCGGGCTCTGCACCATCACTGGCATCAACTCCGAGAAGGTCAAAGCCGCCGTCGAGCACATTCGCTCGATGACTGCCGAGATCGAGCTGGGCGCCATCTACGAGGGTCGCATCACGGCAATCAAGGAGTTCGGCGCCTTCGTCGAGATCCTGCCGGGCCAAGAGGGCCTCGTACACGTGTCGGAGTTGTCGGATGAGTTCATCCGGGCCGTCACGGACGTCGTTCGCATCGGCGACACGCTGAAGGTCAAGGTCATCGCGATCGACGACTTTGGCAAGGTCAAGCTGAGCCGCAAGGCGGTGCTGATAACCGAGCGCGGCGGCGCGCCGGCAGCGGCGGATACTCGCCCGAGCGAGCCGCGTGAACCCCGCGAGCCGCGCCCTGATCGCCCCGAGCACGGTGACCGGCCGGAGCACGGTGACCGGCCGGAGCGCGGTGGCCGCCATGAGCGCATGGATCGGCCCGAGCGTCCCGACCGTCCCGAGCGCGTAGATCGGCCCGAGCGTCCCGACCGTCCCGAGCGCGTAGATCGGCCTGACCGCCGTCCCGACCGTCCCGAGCGCGTAGATCGGCCTGACCGCCGTCCCGACCGTCCCGAGCGCGTGGATCGGCCCGGACGTCCCGATCGTTCCGAACGCATGGATCGGCCCGAGCGCGTCGATAGGCCCGAACGCGTCGACCGTCCCGAACGCGTCGACCGTCCCGAGCGCGCCGACCGTCCCGAGCGCGTAGACCGGCCAGAACGTACGGATCGGCCAGAACGTATGGATCGGCCAGAACGTATGGATCGGCCGGAACGCGTCGACCGGCCGGGCTTCGAGCGTGGCGAGGGTCCAGCTGGCCGCGATCGCGACGCAGACCGCGGGCCTCGGCCGGAGTGGCGCGATCGCGAGAGGGGTCCTGTCGATCGCGGTGCTCGCCCCGGCCGCCCAGAACGCGACTTCGGCGAGCGTCCGCACCGCGGTGCGCGCGAGGATGGTCCCGAACGCAGCGATCGCCACGCCGAGCGGCATCCGAGTGGTCGCGATGACCGGTCGGACCGCGGTGGTCGTTTCGAGGGCCGCGGCGATGATCGTTCGGGCCGCCCCGCGCCTGGGCCTCGCTTCGACCGCGACGTCCCGCCGGCCGAAGGTGGCGAACGCCCAGTACACGGTGGACCAGTACACGGTGGACCAGTCCGCAGCGATCGCTCCCGCGGTGAGCGCCGCGACGCACCGACCCCTGGCGAACGTTTCCCTCGGGAACCACGTCCCGAGCGCGGACCGCAGGATCGCGGACCGCAGGATCGTGGACCGCAGGATCGTGGACCGCGTCAAGACCGGGCGCCGCAGGACCGCGCCCCCGAGGGGCGCGATCGCGGTGGTCGCACCGACGGGAGTGATCGCGAGGTAGGCCTCCCGCCTCGCGACCGGGTGCCGCATGGCGAAGCTGCGTCAGGAAGCCCCGACCGTCGGCCTGCGCGTCGCGAACCGGATGCGGCTGGCGATAGCCGCGGCGAGCGTGGGCGTGGTCGCGACCGCGATCGTGGCCCACGTCCGGCGGGTTCTTCGATGCCGATGGCGGAGTTTGGCGATGGCGATGAAGAGCCCATTCGTCCAGCCCGCCCGGCGCCACGTTCCCCCGGCGATCGGCCTGGAGATCGACCCAGCGTGGACCGCCCGGCGCCGCCGAAGGACGTAGGCCAGCTCGAGTCGCTAGACAGCGTGCTCGGCGACGACGTGCCCGAGCGGGGTCCGCGGCGCCGCGGCCGTCGCCCGACTCGCGACTGAGCCTGAGAAACAGGCTCAGATCGCCCTCTATGACGGCCTGCGCGGCTGTGCAGAGAGTGGGAAGCACCCCACTCCCTGAGAGTCGGGACGGTCCAACGTTCCCTCGCGGCTGCGCTCGTCGCCCGCGCGAGGTCCGTGGAACCGTTGGGCCGGCGAGGGTTGCCAGCTTGGCAGGCGCAGGGATAGCATCTGCCGGTCCGCCATGCCGTCCTTGTCCCGCCGTGTTGCCGCCGCCCTGACCTTGTTCTGGGTTGGGCTTGCCGCTCCGCGCACCCAAGTGCAGCCCGCAGAATTGGTCATCACCACGCGTACGCCTGTCATCGACGGCGACCTTGCGGACTGGGCGGGGGCGGTCCCGATCGTTCTTGGCCATCGATCGCAAGTGATTGAAGGACAGGAATCTTGGGGCGGCATAACGGATCTGTCCGCCGAGTTGTTGGTCAGTTGCGACGCCAACCACCTCTACCTCGCTGGCCTGATTCGCGATGACCAAATCTGCGTCGAGTCGAGTCCTGGTTCGCTCGAACGGGTCGATCGACTAGAGCTCTACCTTGGCTTCTCCGAGGAGCAGGGCGGCACGCTGCGACCCGAAGACAGCCAGCTTCACCTGATGCCCCTTCAGCTGCGGCGGCCATGGAGTTGGGCCGACGGCGGTAAAGGTGCGGCGCGACCGGGCACGCAACTGACCGGAGTGCGAGTCGTCGGGCGCCGCCTTGACAGCGGCTCCTACCAGTTCGAAGCGGCCATTCCGTTCCATCACTTCCCTGCGTTGCGGCCTGGCAGCTCGACACTGGGCTTCAACTTGCTGTTGCGCGACTACGACGAGCCAGCCGAGCAAGGCCGAGCTGTCGTCCTGGCGTGGAACGGGCGCGACCCATTGGCCTCCCAGGGACTCGGTCTGTTGCACCTGCCAGCCCCGGGACCACTGGTGTCGTCGTCCGGGCGCTCGATGTTGCTGTCGAGCGAGCTGTTGTCGGACCTGCCGTACTTGCTCGTGCCGCTGGCCACCTTGATCGGGCTCGTGCTCGTGCTGCGCGGCTGGTCGCGGATTCGCAAGCATCGAAAGTGGCTGCGCCACGTCCTCGTCGCTTGCGGCGTCGTGCTCTTCTGTGTCGGTCTGTGGCTGCCGAGCCTGCTCGGGGAATGGCGCGCGAGCCGGCAGCGCGGCCAGCTCGACGAGGCGCTTGCGTCGCTGCAAGCCGATCTAGGCAAGTTCGAGCAGGGCACACTCAAGAGCTATCGCGGCGCCAGTCGCGACCGGGCATTGATGGATCTGCTGGCCGGCAAGTCGATCGCGCGGCAGCGCTACACGAGCTACCGCTCCTTGGCTCAGTTGGTGCCTGAGCAGTTTGGGCCGCCGCTGCGCGTGTTTGATGACCTGCCGGTGCGGCCGTACTGGTTGCCGATCACCGCCGACCGGGCCGAGAGCTTCCAGTTCGAGCCGCCACTGCATGGTGACAAGCTCCATCTCGTCATCGGCAGACCCTTCGTGCCGCCGCTCACGTTTGCGGCCCGCAGCGCCGAGGTCCCGCGGCTGCGGCTCGAACTCGACTGCGGCGGCGGCGATCGGCGGCAGCGCGACATCGTGCTCGATCGTCCGTTCGCCGACGGCACGCCTCTGGGCCGGGACTTCTGGGAAGTCTGCGTGGTGCCGGTTCCGCTCGACAGGGACCTGCGCGGTTTGACCGTGTCAGCCGAACGCAGCGCCGACTTGCGCCTCGTCGGTCTTTCGCTCGAAGGCGCGCGCCAGGGACAAGTCGAACCGCTGCTGCTGCGCGCGCCGTCGTTGAACGGCGTGCTGACCGACCTGCGCGGGCCGTATCCGGTCGATGCAGGGCTCGAGTTGGCGCCCGGCGCCACCGCGAAGGTCGAGATCCCGCGCGGCGAAGAGTCGCCGCAGAAGCTCTGGTTCTTCTACCGCGCTGTCTACCCCGGAGTGCCGACGGCCAACCCGGGTGCGCGCACAGCCGAGATCGTGCTGGATTTCGCCAACGGCGTGGGCAAGCGCAGCATCGTGCTCGAGCACCAGGTCAGCATGTTCTACGAACTGGCCGTGCACAACACGCGCGACGATCCGCCCGACGGTTCGCCCGCGGCGATCGCGCTCAGTTGGATAGACGAGAGCCAGGAGAAACACGTCAACCTCGGCTATCCGGTGTTGGACCTGCCGAACGGCGCGGTGCTCGAGTCGATCGAGTTTCGCAATCTCGCGGACTACCGACTGCGGTTCCGTTCGGTGGTGTTCGGCAACGAGCGGTCGGCGGCGCCGCAGGATCCGGTCGATTCGCCGCTCGTGCGCGAGGGGCAGGAGCGGCGGTTGCGCGAGGACGCGCTCGGTCGCCTCAAGGGCACTGCGATCGCGATCTACCGCGGTGGCCGACTCAGCGAGTCCACTCTCACGGCTGAACAGCGGCAGGACGTCGTGGCGCTGCCGCGCGCGGTTTCCGGGGCTGACGTGACCGCCACCGACATCGAACTACAGGACGGCAGCCGGCGCGTGATGGTGTTCGTACCGCTTGTCGGCGAAGGTTGGGATGGCGCAGTGCTAGGCGTTGCGTCGACCGACGCTTCGTGGGCGAATGCACGGCAGGACGACAACCGACTCGGGTTTCTGCTATGCCTCCTGGGCACTCCGTTCCTCCTGGTGCTGCTCAGTGAGCTGCTCGCTGTCGCCACCAACCTGCGGTTTCGCCTCATGGCGGTCTTGTCGGTGGCCTCGTTGGCACCGCTCGGCCTGCTGTCGCTCGTGCTCGTGCAAGTGCTCGAAGGCGGTCACGCTTCCGATGTGGCCGAGAGCATGCTCGGCACCGTTCGCAGTGCCGTAGCACAGCTGGAGGACCAGAAGGGCAGGGTTCGCGGGTCGGCGCAGCAGTGGTTGCACGACCTCGGCGGGCTCTTGGCGAGCCGCCTCGAGAACGTGCAGGAAGTCCAGCTCGCCAAGGCAGCCCCGGGCGTAGGCAAAGAGCTGCAGAAGCTGCTCGCCGGTCAGCTGCCGCCCGAATGGGTCGGCGGGTTCCTGCGCCTCGAGTGGCAGCCGCGTCTCGGCAAGACGACGGCGGATCCGCTCGTGCTCGTCGCAGGAGAGGAGCGCATGGCCAACGTCGAGACGCCGGCCCGGCTCGAGCCCGGCGTCTTCATGCAGTGGGGCGTGCTGATGCTCGGAGTGCGCGCGGAAGAAAGCGCGCACGGCGGCGCCCTCGTTTTGACTGCCGCGCGTCCGCTCGATGCCAACCCGCTCGGTGCGTTGGCGCCAGGCCATCTCGTGCTCTTGACCGATGTGCGCGGGTATCCGTTGGCGGCGAGTGCCGGCCGACCCGACGCGCCGGTGTTGTTGGAGCAAGCGCTCGATCCGTCGGTGATGACGCAGCGCGAGCGAGCCCTTGCCCAAGGAGTGGAACATAGGAAGCCCGTCGTGGAGCGGACCTCCACAGCCAAAGGCGACTTCGTGTTCGCCAGCGAGGTTCTGCGCGATCTGCAAGACACCCCGCGTGGTCTGCTCGTCGTGGCTCAGCCCGATCAGCGGGCGACGCTGGACCTGGCCATCGGCCGCATCCCCGTTCGCGCGTTCTTCCTGCTCGTCGCGGGTTGCCTCGTCGTCTTGGCGGTGTTTCTGTCCTACGTCGTCAGCGGCCGCATCAGTCGACCGATCGAACGACTCGAGCACGGTGCCCAGGCACTTTCCCGCGGCATGCTGGAGACGCGCGTTCCCGTCGAGGAAGGCGGTCAGATCGGTCGGCTCACGCGCACGTTCAATCAGATGGCTGACGACCTGCAGGGGCGCCTGCAAGATCTGCAGGCGCTCAATCGCGCAATGCGCGAGCTGTCGGTGGAGGCCGACGAAGCGACCACGCTCGATGTCTTGCGTCGCTTCTGCGCCAGCCACACTTCGGCGGATGCCGTTTGCATCCTGCTGGCGGATTCGACCGGACGCGATCTGTTCGTGCATTCGGGTGGCACGAGTCCCGTGCTGTTGCCGCGCAACTCGCTGCAGTTGGCGCCGATCGTCGGTGCGTTCACGAGCGCTTCGCGGGCTGGCACATTGCCGCGGCCGTGGGGCGATATCCTGCCAAAGAGCCGCTCCGTCACCGGTCTGCCGATCGTCTTCGCCGGGCAGACGCGCGGTGTCGTGTTGTTGGGCTTCGAGCGACTCGAGCCCCTCTCCGTCGACCTCGAGTTGCTGAGCACGGTCGTATCTCAGGCGGCGGTCGCGTTCGAACGTTCGCAACTGCACCGCATGGCCGTGCAGGATCCGGTCACGGGAACGTTCACGCCGGACTACTTCCGGCGCCGGGTGGTCGACGAGGTGTCCTTGGCGCAGCAGCGCGGCTGGTCGCTGTGCATGGTGGCGGTGGCGCTCGGCGATGGCGAACGGCGCCCGCGCGGGCTGCGGCGGTTTGCCGCCCTCATGCGCGAGCGACTGCCGCGGCGGGCCGTGCTGTGCAATACGGGAGGTGGCCAGTTCCAGATCGCGCTGCCGGGGTTCGACCGCGGGGCGGCCGAGAGGCTGCTCGATCAGGTCGTCGCGGCGTGGTCAGAGCTCGTTCACCAACTGCCCGAGAACGAAGTGGAGGCGATGCGACCTGTTGGCGTGGTCGTGCAGTTCCCCGACGAAGCGCCCTCGGCCGAGTTCTTGTTCGACGCGCTGCGCGCGCGGCTGCTCGCGCTGAATACCCCCGGTGCGTCGGCGATGGAGTCTGACGAGAGCCTGCAGCGGGCTGGTGTCACTGCCGTGAGCCCTGCGATGCGCACGGTGTACGGCGCTCTGCGGCGCATTGCGCCCACGGACCTGCCGCTCCTGCTCGAGGGCGAGACTGGAGTTGGCAAGGAAGTGCTGACCAATCTCGTGCATCGATGGAGCCGGCGAGCTGGCGGGCCGCTCGTCAAGGTGCACTGCGCCGCGTTGTCGGAGACGCTGCTCGCGAGCGAACTGTTTGGGCATGAGAAAGGCGCCTTCACGGGTGCCGAACGCCGCAAGATCGGGCGCTTCGAACAGGCCGACGGAGGCACGCTGTTCCTCGACGAGGTCGGCGAGATCCCGCTCGACGTGCAAGTGAAGCTGCTGCGCGCACTGCAGGAAGGCGAAGTAGATCGCGTCGGCGGCACCGAAGCGGTCAAGATCGACGTGCGCGTCATCGCCGCGACCAATCGCGACATCGGCAGGATGGTCGCCGACGGCAGCTTTCGCGAGGATCTCTACTACCGCTTGCAGGGCATGGTCGTGCGCGTGCCGTCGTTGCGCGAACGCAAGCAGGAGTTGGGCGAGCTCGTCGAGCACTTCCGGCGCGAACTCGTGGCGAGTGGTCAGATCACGGCGAGGACGTTGTCGACCGACGCCATGGACGAGCTGTACCGGCAGGATTGGCCGGGCAACATCCGCGAGCTGCGCAACACCGTGTTCCGCGCCATGGTCCTCGCGCGCGGGGCTGTCGTGCACCAGCGCGACATCATGGCGGCTCTGTCGGGATCCACGTCTGCCCAGTCCGTCGCGGCGGAACCTCGTGCGGCGGGATCGGGCGAAGTCGATCGCGACGCGACTGCGCGGCGGGGCGGCGAAACCATGCCCGACGTCAAAGCGAACGACCCCGAACCGACCAGTCAGCCTGTGCCTGCGGCAGGCCCCCAGGCCGAACGACCGTTCGTTCTGCCCCGGATGCCCCCCGCCGCCGACAGTGGTGTGCCGCCGGCAGCCCAGGAGCGACCTGGCTCGCCCGCGCTGGGGCCCGAGACCCTGTCGCCCCGCCTTGCCGCTCTCTACGCCCTCGTGCTCGAGCGGGGGATCGTGACGACCCAGGAGCACATGGCGGCCAATGGGGTGTCTCACCGAACCGGGCTCCGAGACCTGCAAAGCCTCGTGCAGGCTGGTCTCCTCGAGCGAGTGGGTAGTCGCCGCGGGGCCTATTATCGGCCACTTCGGCGTGATGGCCGATTGTCCGGCAGTCGCGGCTGAAATTGGCCATCAACCTGGGTGGTCGCCCTGGCTGATTTGTTTTGAGACTTCTTAAGTGTCTTGTCAGCGGAGCGATAAAGGCTCACCGGGGTGGGTGACCGATAGCTTTGGACCACGCGTTGCTCTGGGCGGCGTTCCTTGACCATCTGCCCAGTCTGACGCCAAATCGGCTTTCCAGACACTGAACAGGTCCAAACCCATGATCCGCTGCATCTTCGGTTCTCTGAGGGTTGCCACGATGGCCGCCGCCATCGTCGTCCCGCTGTTCGCCCAGGTCACGCTGAAGCGCGGAGCTGTCGTGTACTTCGGCAGTGCCAGCAACACCTCAGCGCCGGCCACGGTCAGCGAAACCAAGTTGCGCGATGCGACCAAGGAGTGGCAGAAGATCCAGGCTGAGGCCATCGACCACAACTCGGCCCAAGGCAAACAGCTAATCGCGCAGATGAGTTCGAGCATGAAGGAGGCGGTGAAGGCCATCGCCGCGGCAGAGGGTCGGGACCTGGTAGTGCGCAAGGACGACATCACCGACCAGCAGGGTCGCGACGTCGTCGATCTCACCGACAAGGTCGTCGCCAAGCTGGCCGAGTGACGCGCGAGAAGAACTTCGATCAACACCACCGCGCGTTCGGACTAACCCTCGCTCCACTTCGGCGGACCGCGCACAATCCTCGGCCGTGCCCGCAGCCTCCACTCGCCCCGGCCGCATCGCGGCGCTCCGCCGAGTCACCGGCTTCGTTCTGCTGGCAACGGTGATCGGCTGCGTCAGCACGGGCGATGCTCACCGCGTTCGCGAACTTGGCCGAGAACGGATCATCGAAGCCTCGGTCGACGCCGGCTCCGCCGCCAGGGGTGCTAGCACCCTGGGCCCGCTGGCTTGGGGCATTGGGAAGCACTCAGCCGCGGCGAATCAAGGCCCGCAGGATCCGCGCGAGACACCCGAGCAGCGCGATGCGCGCCTGCGGTTGGACTTCGGCAGCAGTGTGTTGATCGGGGTCGACGGTTCGGTGACGAAGCAATACTTCTTGGCCGGTGAACTGGGGCCGACGTTCCTCAAGTTGATCACAGAGATCTCACCCGACAAGCCCTTGCCGGTTAGCAAGCGCGGCGAGGCCTTGCTGCCACTGCCGGGCACGAAGATCGGCAACGGCAACAACAACAGCATCCTGGGCCGCATGTTGGGCACGCACGCGGTGGAAGTGACTTACGTGCCCGAGTTCGAGATCCTGACCGGCGCGGTGCTCGTCGACCCAACCGGCGTCAACGCGGTGCCGGCAGTGCGCGGCGCTCCGCCGGACATGGGCACGGTCAGCGCACCCGCAGTGGCGTTGGCGCTCGTAACAGCCCAACCAGCCGCACTGGCGGCGTTCGAAGCGTCGCTCGATCTCTTCTACAGCAGCATTCCGCAGGTGGAGATCACCGTTCAGGTCGTTGAGTACCAGACCGCCGATGCGCTGGCCTTTGGCGTCAGCCCGATCGATGCCGCGACGCCGATCCTCACCAACCTGAGCAGCGGCCAGCTCGTGCGCGCCTTTTCCTCGGCCTTCCCGCTGCGCCCGCCGATCGTGGGCACGTCGCCCGTGACCGACAGTGGCGCGTTCACGCTCGGTGGCATCCACGAGAGCTGGGAACTCAACATGGTGTTGCGCGCGCTCGAGGCCAACAACCTCGCCGACGTCACGAACGCGCCCAAGCTCGTCGTGCGCAACGGTGGTGTGGCGGCGATCTCAACGCTGACGCAGGTGCCGTTCCCGAAGGCGAAGTTCACCCAGCTCGGCGCTGAAGTCGCGACCGACATCGAGTTCAAACCGGTTGGCGTCAAGATGAGCATCATCCCGGTCATCGCCGGCACCGACACCGTGATCCTGCAGGTCTACGCCGACGTCTCGGCGATCACGGGCTTCGCCGACACCAAGCCCGTCAGCACGCCGATCACGAGCACGCGCACCGCCGTCACGACCGTGTATCTCAAGGACTCGCACACGCTGGTCATCGGTGGCCTGCATTCGGTGACGAAGTTCGAGAGCGAGACCAAGGTGCCACTGCTCGGCGACATTCCGATTCTGGGGTTCTTGTTCCGATCGACGTCGACGACGCACAACGAGACCAACGTCGAGTTCCACATCACCCCGCGCATCGTCACCGATCGCGGTTCGCCGCCGTCGTCACTGGATTTGCGCTAGCTTGCTTGGCGGTCGAAGTCGGTCGTTCCGCTCTCCGCGCGTCGGCGTTGCGCATCGATTTGTCGGCGCCAGAATCGAGCGCCACCGTGAACACGCAGCGCCGCATCCTGGTTGTCGTCGGAACGCGCCACGAGGCGGTCAAACTGGCGCCGGTCGTACCTCGGCGCGGTGTTCTCGGCGACGCGCCCGGAAGATCCGGCTACCATGCTTCGTCGGAGTCCCGCCAATGCCCCCCGCCCTTTCCCGGTCCGCACCGCTTCGAGCCGCCCGCCCGGACGCCGAGCGCGGCGTCGCGCTCGTGCTGACCCTGATCTTCACGATCCTGTTGTACATCCTTGTCGCGGAGCTCGTTGTGGCGGGCCGCATGGTGCGCGCTACGGGCGAAAATGACGCGCTGTTGGCCCGCATGCGAACGCAGCTCGTCTACCAGCTCGACGACGCCGAGCGCCAGCTGCTGGAGGACATGGCGGGCGCGGCTGCTGGCGCAGAAGGGGGTGGTGCCGGCGGCCTCGCCGGTGCGCTCGGTGGTGCGGCCGGCGCTCAGAAGGGTGGTGCAGGCGGCACAGGCGCGGGCGCAGGCGAAGGCGAAGGCGAAGCGGAGTTAGACCCTTCGACCACCTGCG
>JBDSBS010000231.1:0-3751 GCA_039921435.1 Planctomycetota bacterium
CAACGCCATCGACGCCGCGGTCGCCGTTGCATTGACGCTGGCGGTAACGCACCCGCAGGCCGGCAACCTCGGTGGCGGCGGCTTCTTGGTCATCCGCACGGTTGGCGGCGTGGCGACCTCGATCGACTTCCGCGAACGAGCGCCCAAGTCGGCCACGGCCGAAATGTATCTGAAGCCCGACGGCAGCGTCGACGAGGACAAGGTGCAGTTCGGGGCGACGGCAGCCGGCGTGCCCGGCAGTCCGGCCGGGTTGCTCTACGCGCTGCAGAAGTACGGCACCAAGAGCCTCGCGGACGTCGCCGCACCGGCCATCTTGTTGGCGCGCGAAGGCTTCGCGGTGGACCAGTTCCTCGCCGAGGATCTCGCCGAGAACCAGAAGGAGCTGGCGCGCTTTGCGTCGACGCGGCAGGTGTTCTTCCGCAGTGAGAAGCCGCTGGCGCAAGGCGACGTGCTCGTGCAGCCCGACCTCGCCGCCACGCTCGAACGCTTTGCCGAGAAGGGCCTCGAGGGCTTCTACGGTGGGCGCACGGCAGAGCTGTTGGTGGCCCAGATGCAGCGCGACGGTGGCTTCGTCGCGGCGACCGACCTGTCTGCCTACGCGGTGCGCGAACGCGCTCCGCTGCGTGCCAATTACCGAGACCTCGAGATCCTGAGCATGCCGCCGCCATCGTCCGGTGGCGTGGCGCTCTTGCAGATGCTGAACCTGCTCGAGACCTACGACCTGAAGGCGCTCGGCTTTGGCGGCAGCGACTACATGCACCTGTTGACCGAGGTGATGCGGCGCGCCTACGCCGATCGCTCGCGTTGGCTCGGCGACCCGGACTACTATCCCGTGCCGGTCGAAGGCCTGCTCGGCAAGCAGTACGCTGCGACGCTGCGCAAGAGCATCGAGCCGGACCGCAAGAGCGAAGTGAAACACGGTGTGCCACCCGGTGCCAAGGACAGCGACGACACGACGCACTTTTCGATCGTCGACCGGTTTGGCAACGCGGTCGCCTGCACGACTACGATCAACTCGACGTTCGGCTCGGCCCTGGTCGTCGAGGGCGCCGGCTTCCTGCTCAACAACGAGATGGACGACTTCTCGGCCAAGCCCGGCGTGCCCAACCAGTTTGGCCTCATTGGCGGCGTGGCCAATGCGATCGCGCCGGGCAAGCGCATGCTGTCGTCGATGACGCCGACGATCGTGCTCGAGAAGAGCGGCCAGCTGCGCTGCGTGCTCGGCGCGCCGGGCGGCGGCCGCATCATCACGGCGGTGCTGCAGGTGCTGCTCAACCTCGTGGACCACGGCATGGGCCTCGAAGATGCCGTGCGCGCGCCGCGCATCCACCACCAGTGGCTGCCCGACGAGATCACGTGGGAAGCGCAGGCGCTGTCGCCCGACGTGCGGGGGGCTCTGGCCGCCAAGGGGCACGCGTTCGCCGCGAAGCCGCGCGGCATTGGCCAGGTGTTCGCGATCGAAGTGTTGCCCAGCGGCGAGCGCCTCGGTGTCTGCGATCATCGCAGCGGTGGTTCCGCGCTCGCCTACTGACCTCGGGTCGCCCAACATGCATCCGATCCGCATCGCTCCCTCGCTGCTCGCGGCCGACTTCGGGCGGTTGCAGGAAGAAGTGCATTCGGTCGAGGCGGCTGGCGCCGACTGGCTGCATCTCGACGTCATGGACGGCCACTTCGTGCCGAATCTGACGTTCGGGCCATTCATTGTCGCGGCGATCAAGAAGTGTGCGACGAAGCCGCTCGACGTGCACCTGATGATCACCGACCCGTGGCGCTACGCCGACGCATTCCTCGACGCCGGTGCGGACCTCTTGACGTTCCACATCGAAGTGGAACAGAACGGCGACACCGGGGCGTTGCTCGACCGCATCCGGGCCCGCGGCAAGAAGGCCGGCTTGTCGCTGCAGCCCGACACCGACCCGGCCCGCCTGGCGCCGTTTGTCGAGCGGCTCGACCTCGTGCTCGTGATGAGCGTGTTCGCGGGGTTTGGCGGTCAGAAGTTCATGCCCTCAGTGTTGCCCAAGATTGCCGAGCTTCGCCGGCTAGGGTTCCGCGGCGAAGTGTCGATGGACGGCGGCATCGGCGGCACGACGATCGGCGACAGCGCGCGCGCCGGCACCAACGTCTTCGTCGCGGGCACCGCCGTCTTCGGAGCCGAGGATCGCAAGGCCCGCATCGCCGAACTGCGCGGCCTGGCGGCGAAGGCCCGCTGAAGCGTCCCTGGCCGGTCGGCCCATGCCAGCGGTGCCACTCATGCCCGTTGGCCCCGTTGGCCCCGTTGGCCCCGTTGGCCCCGATGGGCTGAAGCTGGCCTGTGTCAGGGTCGGTCGGTATTCTGTGCGGCGCACCCTCTCTCGCAAACCAACAGGAACGAACGACATGGCTTGGACTCGCTTCGGCAAGAAGAAGGACATGCCCGGTGGACTCTGGATCAAGTGCGAGTCCTGCGGCGCGATGTTGTTCCGCAAGGAGTTCGAGCAACGACACCGGGTCTGCGCCACCTGCGGCTACCACTTCACTCTGCCGGCGCGCGAACGCATCGCTCTCACGGCGGACCCGGGTTCGTTCGAGGAGATGTGGATCGACCTGCGTTCGCACGACGTGCTCGAGTTCAACGATCGCGTGCCCTACGGCGAGAAGTTGGCCTCGACCAAGCTCAAGACCGGTGAGCCCGACGCGATGGTCACCGGCACCGCCGCCATCAAGGGCATTCCCGTGGCGCTCGGCGTCATGAACTTCCAGTTCCTCGGCGGCTCGATGGGCATGGTCGTCGGCGAGAAGATCGCTCTGCTGTGCGAGATGGCGGCGCAGAAGAAGCTGCCCGTCGTGCTGTTCGCCTGCTCGGGCGGCGCCCGCATGCACGAAGGTGCCATTTCGCTCATGCAGATGGCCAAGACCTGCGGCGCGCTGCAGCGATTGCATGGCGCGGGGGTGGCGTCGATCTCGGTGATGACGCATCCGACGACGGGCGGCGTCACCGCGTCGTTCGCTTCGGTCTGCGACCTGCTGATCGCCGAACCCGGTGCGTTGATCGGCTTCGCCGGCCCGCGCGTGATCGCGACGACCATCAAGAAGGAGCTGCCCAAGGGCTTTCAGCGCTCGGAGTTCTTGCTCGAGAAGGGGCAGATCGACCGCATCGTGCCGCGTGCGCAGATGCGCGACGAGCTGGCGCGGTTGCTCGCCTACGCGACCGGCCGCGATCCGGTCGCGGCGTTCAAGTCGCAGCCGGTGGCCGTCGGGGCCGAGGCCGCGGTGGCCGTTGCGGTTGAAGAAGAGAAGCCGCGCAAGAAGAGCAAGGTCAAGAAGGCCTAGAGGCTCGCTGCGAACGGGCCGCCAAACCTGCGGTCTGCCGCGCCAGTTCGAATGCCCGCCCCGCCCGCCCGCCCCGCCCGCCATGCCGCCCAAGAAGCCGATGCGACCCGTACCGCGCGGCGGCTCCGCCGGGCTCTTCCGCGGCCGCTACAAGGAAGCAGCCGAGGACTTCATCGTCGAGGAAGTGCCTGCCTACGAGCCCAGTGGCACCGGCGACCACGTCTGGTGTTGGATCGAGAAGCGTGGGCTGTCGACGCTCGACCTGTTGCACGAGCTAGCCGATCACCTCGAATGCGACGAACGCGCGTTCGGCATCGCGGGCCTCAAGGACGCGCAGGCGATCAGCCGCCAGTGGGTGAGCCTAGAGCACGTCGATCAGCGCCGCTGCGAGGGCCTGCGCGCCGAGCGCTTCGCCGTGCTGCGCACGAGCCGACACGGCAAC
>JBDSBS010000232.1:0-7066 GCA_039921435.1 Planctomycetota bacterium
GCCGCAGCCCGAACGTGTCGACCCCGCCGTAGCCGTCGACGCAAAGGACTGCGAGCCGAGCCGTGTCCACAGCTGCCGCTTCGCGGTCGTGGCCGACGCTTGGCGCCGATTCGCCGAGCAGTTCGCCAGGACGACCACGGGCTTGCCGCGCAGCTCCGGCCGATCCCGCTGTTCGATGGCCGCGTAGAACGCGTCCATGTCGGCATGCAGGATCGTGCGGGTCATCTCAAGGCTTGAAGATCTTGCGCACGGTGCCGCTCGACGTGCCGACGAGATACAAGTTGCCATCGGGCCCTGTCTGGATGTCCGTCACGATACCGAAGTCGGTGCCAAACAGAATCTCCTGCTGTTCGGTGACCCAATCGTCGCGGCCGAGGTTGTCGGCAACCCGGTCCTGCAGCGCCGGATCGGTGAACACGAGCGAGGTGCGCGCCGCGTTCAGGCGGAAGCGATACAGATGGCCAGGATTGGCCAGCACGCTCGGCGCCGCCAGGACGGGGCGGAACACTGCCGAACCCACGATGAGGTTGCCACAGTATTCGAGGCCCAGCGCCGTGCCGCCGATGAAGCCGAGCCCCGCGGGCGGGGTGACGTGCTTCCAGCTGAACTGTGGATCGGTATAGACGACACCCGGCAACGAGATCAGTCGCTGGCTCGCTTCAGCCGGCGTCGTTGCGATGAACTCAGCGGGCCATCGCAGCTGCTGCAGACCCACCGGGCCGTTGCCACCGATGCCGACGCCGACCTCGATCTCGCGATAGTCGGCGACGCGCGCGAGCGGGCCCATCAGTTGGATCCAACCACCGTTGAAGCCGCGCGGCACGCGGTTGATCTCGTCGAAGGCGCGGCCACCGTTCTCGGTCGTCCACAGATCGCCCGAGAACGGATCGAAGGTCATGCCGAAGCTGTTGCGCACGCCGAACGCGAAGAGGCGCTGCACGTTGTTCCCGATCTCCTGGCCGAGCGGGCCGCCGATGACGATCTCGAGGATCGTGCCCAGCAGGACCATCGGGTTGTCGGCGGGAATGCTGCCGTCGTCGTTGAGGCGACGGATCACTCCGGTCGTGTGGGCATTGTCGGGCACCGGCCCGCCGAAGCCGTCGTCGGGCACGGGTCCCGCGAAGTTGTTCTGCAGCCAGCCTCGCCGCCCCGTGTCGCCCGAGATGATGTACAGCTTGCCGTCCTGCCCGAATCGGATGACGCCACCGTTGTGGTTGCCACGCTGCACGGGTGCTGGGTTGTTGAACGGATTGAGCGGATCCGTCACGCCGTTGAGATCCTCCTGGAACGCGCGCAGCCGGATGATCGTGTGATCGAACACGAGAGTCGAGCCGTTCCAGACGTAGCGATCGACTCGATGGCCCAACAGAGGAGTCTGCGATAGCACCGTCGTATCGGCTCCAGTCGTGCTCTCGGTATTGAAGAGGTAGACGCCCGGGTTGCTCGGGAACTGCGGGTGCAATGCGATGCCGAGCAAGCCGCGTTCGCTGGCCGAGTTGACCGCGAGGTCGAGCACGACGCCGACCATGACGCCGTTGGTCACGCGCTTCACCTGTCCCGAGGCCTTCTCGGTGACGAGGAAGTCGTCACCGGCGAGGAACGCCATCGCAATCGGCTGAGCCAAACCGCTGACCACCGTCGCCACGCCGAGACCAGGATCGACCATTGCCTGGGCTCCCAAACCACCGCCCAAACCAAGTGACCCGAGGCAGAGAACTCCGTGTGCAACGCTGCACAACGGCCCATGGACCTTCATCCTGAGCATGGTGACGACTCCGTTCGAGAAGTCCCGCACGCGGCGACGCAGATTGCCCGTTCACGCACGAGACGATTGCCAACACACGATCAGATGTCGTTGCGCGACTTCCCGCAACCCCCACCCGCGCTCCGAACTTTCGCGATGGCTGCCATCATGCATGCCGACGGAACGCAACGATCTCACCATGAGTGAACTCAATCGCCGACGTCCGCATCGCGAACACTCACATCGCACGCCTTCCGCACATGCACAGCACACCAACCCTCGCGTGCCCACATCCCGCACACGCCCCACGCACCCGCCAACTCAGACAACAAGCCCGCGCTTCGCGCGGTCTTGTTCAGAACCACTCCGGAATCATCTCCGGGTCCAGGCCCATCGCCTGCAGGATCAGCGCCTGCACGTACTCGGGGTCGATCGAGAACTCCTTCAGCGTCTCGTAGCACGAACCGGCTTTGACCGACAGCAGCGCCAGCCCCATGTGTTCGGGCTCGACCTTCTTGCTGCCGAGCTGTTGCGCCGCATCCTTGGCGCGGCCAAACACCGTTACTACGTGCCGGTTGAATGGCCCGTTCGGCACCGCCGGCTCGCGCGGCAGGCTGTTCACGTAGCCCGAGAACATGTCCGGGTCGACGTTGAGATCCTGAAAGATGTAGTGCAGGCAGGTGCTGCGATCGACGGTCAGGCCATAGATGACGTGGCCCGTGGCGACCGACTCGTCACCGAGCTTCGTGGCCAGTTCTTCCGCCTGCTTGATGGCCAGAACACTCTTCTCGGCGAAGTCCTCGAACATAGGGGGGCAGGACTCTAGCGACCGGACGGGGTGGACGCTACCGGGGCCGACAGTTCTCATGGCGAAACCTCCGCGTTCTCGTACAGGAAAGCCCGATGCAGGTGTCAAGGCGTGGCATGACGAACCAACCGCCGGCCCTGCAGCGCCTGCTCGAGCAAGCGCCGTTCGTGCGGTTGCTGGCGCATGCCCTGTTGGCCGAGCAGGCCGACGAGGTCGTACAGCGCACGTGGCTGCAGGCCATGCGACACGGTGGTGACGGCATCGATCGGCCGCGTTCGTGGTTGGCGCGCATCGTGCGCAACATCGCCGACAACCTGCGGCGCGACGAGCACCGCCGCCGGCGCCACGAGCACGCAGGGGCGCACGATAGCCTGGTACCGTCGTCGGCGGAGTTGCTGCAGCAGGAAGAGCAGCGTCGTTTGGTCGTCGCCGCCGTCGATCGCCTGCCGGCGCCCCTGCGCGCGGTCGTGTTGCTGCGCTTCTTCGAAGGCCTGCCGCCGCGCCGCATCGCCGCCCGACTCGGTCTGCCCGTGGCGACCGTCTGGAACCAACTGCGGCGCGCGCTGCAACTGCTGCGCGAACGGCTCGACGCCGAGCACGGTGGGGAACGGCGCGCGTGGACGGTGCCGCTCGTACCGTTGGCCATGGGCGCACGCGGGGTGCCGGGGCTTGTACCCGCGCTGCCCGCCGCGTGGACCACAACATCGACTCTCGCACTCGGAGTATTGGCCATGACCATGAAGATCAAGTTGGGGGCGGCGATCACCGTGATGTTAAGCCTGGCCGGCGCGCTGGCCTGGTGGGCCATGGGCGACCCAATACCGGCGGTTCCCGTGGCGCCGGGGCAGGTCGCCAAAGAACGGGCGACCGCCACTGCCGTCGTGCAGCGCGACGGGACAGCTGTGTTGGTCGAAGCCGAGACGAAGAGCCAGCGGCAAGCCGTCGAGATCCCTGCCCCAGTTGCAGCATCATCAACGGGCACGCTGATGGTGCACGTTCGCCATGGCGACGACAAGTCGCCGGCGGTCGGCGTGACGATGAAAGTCTACCGCTCGGGCGTGGATCCGCGCATCGAAGGTTCGCGGCAGGTCACGGACGCGACTGGTTCGGTGCGCTTCGAAGGCGTGTCGCCTGGGCGCGTCGCCGTCGCCTCGGACCGCGCCGAGCTTGCCAAACGCGTCGAGCTCGGCGCTGGCGAGACCGTGGAGATCGAATACGAACTCGCAGGCGGTCTCAACGTGAACGGCATCGTCGTCAACGCGATGGGCGCACCCGTCGCCGGTGCCATGATCGAGGTTGCCCCACTCGCTCGCGTCGACACCGACGCGGAGGTGCTTGGCACTTCCGGCGTCGACGGTCGCTTCTTCGTACGCGGTTCGCCGACCGAAGCGCTGGTCGGCGCCAGAGCCGAAGGCCATTGCGCATCGCCGCTCGTGTTCGTGCTCGGCAGGGAAGGCAGCGCCACCGAGATTCGTCTGCAGCTCGGTGCTGCAGCCGGCACGGTGCTCGGTTTCGTGTTCGACGCACAGGGTCGGCCCCTGGCTGGGGCCGCTGTTCTCGTCGGCGCGGGCCGAGTGTCGGGAATCGTCGCGCGCCAGAACGCCGCGCCACCGTTGCCGGCGCTCGTCCGTAGCGATGCGCAAGGCCGCTTTCAGGCCACCGGCGTGCCACCGGGCCGCCAACCCGTGGTTGCCCGAGCTCCGGGTTGCGCTCCGTGGCAGGGTACTTGTGACGTCGTCGCCCACCTCTTGACTTCGATGCGCATCGAGCTCACCGCGGGTGCGACGATTCGCGGCTGCGTGCGCAATACGGCCGGCGAACCGGTGGCGAAGGCGGCTGTGGAAGTGGGCTCGTGGGGTGATTTCGCGCACTACGTGGCCCGAACCGGGGCCGCTGGTCTCTTCGAACTCGCGGGCCTGCCCGCTGGTGATCTCACGCTGACCGCCGAGCACAGCGCCGACGGCAAGGCGGAGCAGCGCGTTCGCACCGAAGCCGACGCGGTTGTGGATTGTGTTCTGCAGCTATCGCGCGGCATCGAGCTGCAGGGCCGCGTCGTCGACGAAGCCGGCGGGCCGATCTCGGGCGCCGGGGTACATGCCGCGAGCCGCGAGTGGCAGGCCAGCGCCGGAACGGACCACGACGGCAAGTTCGTGGTGGCCAACTGCCCGGCGGGCCAGCTCTTGACCGTTGCCGTGCGAAAACGCGGATTCGCCGAGCTGCGACGAGCGGACGTCGACCCGAGCCGCGGCGCAGTCGATTGGACCGTGAATCGCGCAACCGTGCGGATCTCGGGCATCGTCAGGGCACCCGACGGCACGCCCCTACCCAACGCACGGGTCAGTGCCGTGGTGCCAGCCGCCGCCGTAACTGCTGCCGTGCATCCTTCGGGACCAGACGGTCACTTCGAGATCGGCCCCATCGCGCCGGGGACGTGGACCATCGTGGTCCACTCGTCGGCGTTCCCGACCTTCGTCAGCGAGCCGCGCGACCTCGCGGCCGACGAAGTGTGGGACCTCGGCACCATCCAACTCGTGGCCGGCGGCACCGTGGTCGTTTCCGCCGACGGCGACCGGTCGGGGGTCACATTCGCGGTCGTCGATGCCGAGGCGAGGACCTCTGCGTGGCTCACCGAGCAGAGCGCAGCGCTGGTCTCGGAGCAGCTCGCACCGGGCAACTACCGACTGCTCGTGTCGGGCACGACAGCCGCCCAGTCGTTGCCCTTCGTCGTTCGTGCCGGCGAGATGACGGAACTCGCGGTGAAGCTGGCCCCCGGCGTGCGCCAGCAACTCGCCGTCCACCCACCGACCACGTCGCCCGTGCCGGCGGGAGTCAGCGTGCGAGTTCATCGCGATGGCGTATTGCTTTCGCGGACGTGGATCGCGCTGCCAAACGGACAACCTGGTTCTGGCGAGCTCTGCCTGGCCCCGGGCAACTACGACTTGACGATCGTCGATGGCCAACGCCAGTTCGGCAGCGCGTCGTTCTCGATCGGCACGAGCGAAGGCCCACCGCTGCAACTCACGCTGCACTGAGTCGTCGGCAACGTCGTCCCTAACGCTGCGCCAAGCGATGCGCGCGCCGCTGCTTGGCCGCCTCGAAGCGCCGCTTCTCGTCGTCGGTCTGCGGCACCACGGGCGCCACGGCGCGCGGCCTTTTGTTCACGGGATCGAGCGACACGAACGTCAGGTAGGCAGACACCACGTGCTTGCGATCGCCGGTCAGACGGTCCTCGTGCCAGACCTTCACGCCGACCTCCATCGACGTGCGGCCGCAGAAGTTCACCGATGCGAGCAGCACGACGACTGCTCCCACCGGCACCGGATTGAGGAAGTCGATCTGGTCGGCACTCGCCGTCACGACGGGCGTGCGCGCATGCCGCCCCGCGGCAACCGCTGCACAGATGTCGATCCAGGCCATGACGCGACCGCCCATCGCGTTGCCGAGCGGGTTGGCGTCGTTGGGAAACACGATCTCCGTCATCTCGACCTTGCTTTCGGCGACGGGACGGCCAGGAATCGGCGGCAGGGTAGCTGTCATCGGGGGCGGGACTGTAACGACAACCACATGGTTCCGGCCAACTTCCATCGCCGCTGGCAGGCGCCCCCCGCGCCCAGCACTCCTACTCGTCTCGGCTACCACCGTTGCGACGACAAAGCGGTAGCCTTCTCGATCCACCAAAGAGGAGGTGCCGCATGAAGGTGCAAGACATCATGAACATGTCGCTCGCGACGTGTTGCGCAGACGACCGTCTCGACTCCGTGGCCCAGAAGATGTGGGAGCACGACTGTGGATGCGTACCGGTCGTCGACCGCGAAGGCCGACCACTTGCGATGATCACCGATCGCGATCTCTGCATGGCCGCGTTCACTACCGGCAAACCGCTGAGCGAACTACCCGTCGCTCACGCGATGTCGAAGGGAGTCTTCACCTGCCGACCGCAGGAAGACCTGACGGCCGCGGCGCAGCGCATGTGCAAGCACGGTGTGCGCCGGATTCCGGTCGTCGATGCAGAGGGCAAGCTGACCGGCTTGCTTTCGTTGAACGACCTCACGACTGCGATCGCCGAGGGCCAGCCACCCAAACTCGCGAACCTGGCCGCCGCCGAAGCCCTGCGCGTGCTGACCGCCGTCAGCCGCCACCGCTCGAAGATGCCGACCTCGTCGGCTGTCGCACCCGCCACGGGTGCGCCCTCGATGGCGAAGCCAATGGAGAAACCTGGCGAGAAGCAGAGGCCCGCGGCGGCCGAGCAAGCGAACGCCTGACCAACTCTCGCGCGGCATCGTGTCTCGCGCGGCATCGTGTCTCGCGCGGCATCGTGTCTCGCGCGGGCTAAAAACCGCCGCAGCTGCCCGTGCCTGCTCCGACCGACGCGAGCCGCGGCTGGCCTATGCCGGGCAGCAACACCACGAACGACGATCCGCCGAGCTCCGAGCCCTCGCACCAGATCAGCCCACCAAAGTGCGCCACGATCGCCCGGCTCGTGGCGAGCCCCAGGCCCGTGCCGCTCGGCTTCT